>CAYWRB010000241.1:0-4878 GCA_964460025.1 uncultured Hungatella sp. | reverse complement strand
TGTAGACCATTTTTCACGTCGGCACTTAGCGCCTGTCCTTTAGGCGCTTAGTACCGTTACGTGAAAACCTGGCGAAAGCGTGTCGGAAGACGTACTATCATTACTCCGAAGCGGACCTTCGAGTCTAACCTTTGAGCCCGACCTAGGAGCATCCCACCCTCTGGCTCTCCCCTCACTTTTTTCCCAAACATATTGAAACTATGGAAAAAACAGGTTATAATCTAAAAAGCAGCAAACTCGGACATGTGCCAAAGCAGGAGGAGATTATGAAAAAGGTCAAAGTGGCGGCAGTTATCATTTTAAGCGGCTTGCTGTTGTACGGATGTAAAATCGGCGGAGAAAAAAGCACGTTTCCACCGGAGCAGAGTACGATCTATGTAAGCCGGGATGAAGAGATTTATACAGCTTTGGTGAAAGAATATGACACCAGCCGTGGATACTATAATGGTGAAGAACTGAAAGCTATGGCGGAAAAAGAGGCGGCGGAGTATAATGCGGAACATCCGTCCGGACAGGAAGAAGCCGCATCCGTTTCTCTTACCCAGTGCAGCCTGGAGGACGGTAAGGCAAAAGTCGTTTACCGGTATCTAACCGGAGACGATCTGTGTGGGTTTACGGAGGCCGCTCAGGATACCATAAACGGCGTGGAGCGCTTCAAGGTGTCTACCGTGGCGGATGGTCTGGCGGAGATAAATGAGAGCGGATCCACCTGGGTGGATGTAAAGAAGAACAGCACCATAGATCCGGGGGAGGTCATGAAGCAGAGCAAGCTTCATCTGGTGGTGGTCACCGGCGCATCCTCGATTCAGACAGAGGGAAAGATTCTGTATTATTGCGGCAATGTGAATTTAAAGGATGAGTTTACAGCAGAAATTACAGAAGGCAGCGCATGTCTGATTTTTAAATAATGATGAAATCAAATAAATGAAAAAGAGGCAGGGAAGAGACAATGGAAAAGACAATGGAAAAAATTGTGGCATTAGCCAAATCCAGAGGGTTTGTGTATCCGGGGTCCGAGATTTACGGCGGACTGGCTAATACCTGGGATTACGGCAATCTGGGTGTGGAGTTGAAAAATAATGTGAAGAAGGCCTGGTGGAAAAAATTCGTTCAGGAAAGCCCCTATAATGTAGGCGTGGACTGTGCCATTCTTATGAATTCCCAGACCTGGGTGGCGTCCGGTCATTTAGGAGGTTTTTCCGATCCTTTGATGGACTGCAAAGCATGTAAAGAGCGTTTCCGCGCCGACAAGCTGATTGAAGATTACATGGAAGAGAACGGTATCGCCATGGAGGGCAGCATCGACGGATGGTCCCAGGAGCAGATGAAGCAGTATATTGAGGAGAAGAATATCTGCTGTCCAAGCTGCGGCAAACATGATTTTACGGATATCCGCCAGTTTAACCTGATGTTCAAGACCTTCCAGGGCGTGACGGAGGATGCCAAGAATACGGTATACTTAAGGCCTGAGACGGCACAGGGGATTTTTGTAAACTTTAAGAACGTTCAGAGAACCTCAAGAAAGAAGATTCCTTTCGGCATCGGCCAGATCGGAAAATCTTTCAGAAATGAGATTACCCCCGGCAATTTTACCTTCCGTACCAGAGAGTTTGAACAGATGGAGCTGGAATTCTTCTGCGCGCCTGGGACAGACCTGGAGTGGTTCGCCTACTGGAAGGAGTTCTGTATCAACTGGCTGAAGGCTCTGGGGATCAAGGATGATGAGATGAGGGCACGGGATCATTCTCCGGAAGAATTGTGCTTCTACAGCAAGGCTACCACGGATATTGAATTCCTGTTCCCCTTTGGCTGGGGGGAACTGTGGGGAATTGCCGACAGGACGGATTATGACCTGACCCAGCATCAGAATACTTCCGGACAGGATATGTCTTATTTTGATGATGAGAAGAAGGAAAAATATATTCCTTATGTCATCGAACCGTCTCTGGGTGCTGACCGTGTGACGTTGGCTTTCCTGTGTGCGGCTTATGACGAAGAGGAGATTGGAGAAGGGGATGTACGTACCGTGCTCCATTTTCACCCGGCCATTGCACCGGTGAAGGTAGGAGTGCTTCCGCTGTCCAAGAAGCTGAATGAGGGGGCAGAGAAGATTTATACGGAATTGAGCAAGTATTTTAACTGTGAGTTTGATGACAGGGGAAATATCGGCAAACGGTACCGCAGGCAGGATGAGATCGGTACTCCGTTCTGCGTGACCTATGATTTCGATTCCGAGGAGGATCATGCGGTGACGGTTCGTGACAGGGATACCATGGAACAGGTCAGAGTGCCGATTGAGGAGCTGAAAGGTTATTTAGAGGAAAGGCTTGGGTTTTAAACGTATGTGAATTTTGAAGAACGCGCCTGTATGATGGATTGGATAAGACATCAGGGCGCGTTTTTTCGGAATTGAGATGAAAAAGCGCAAAAAGGAGAGAGACGTATGCTGGAGGAGTTGAAAAGACAGGTTTACAGGGCCAATATGGAACTTCCGGAGAGGGGGCTGGTTACTTATACCTGGGGAAATGTCAGCGGGATTGACAGGAGATCCGGTTTGTTTGTCATAAAGCCCAGCGGGGTGGATTATGACAGGTTAAGCCCGGATGATATGGTGGTGATGAGTTTGGATGGAAAAAAGGTGGAGGGGGAGTTGAATCCGTCTTCCGATACGGCAACCCATCTGGAGCTTTATAAAGCGTTTCAGGAGATTGGGGGAGTGGTTCATACTCATTCCTCCATGGCTACGGCGTGGGCCCAGGCAGGACGGGAGCTGCCCTGTTATGGAACGACTCATGCGGATTATTTTTACGGAACCATTCCCTGTACCAGGAATTTGACAAAAGAAGAGATTGAGGAAGGATATGAGAAGAATACGGGGCTGGTAATTATTGAGACATTTAAGGGGAAAAATCCGGTCTATGTGCCAGGTGTCCTGTGCAAGAACCATGGGCCTTTTACCTGGGGGAAAGATGCGGCAGAGGCGGTACATAATGCGGTAGTTTTGGAGGAAGTGGCCAAGATGAATCTGTATACGGAGATGCTGAATCCCAGGGCAGGGGCAGCGCCTCAGTATATGCAGGATAAACATTTTATGCGGAAACACGGTCCCTATGCCTATTATGGGCAGGGGAAATAACAGAGTGGTAAAACCTGAAGGGCAGATAGAAAAAAGTAAAGGAGAAGTCAATGGATAACAGAAAACAAACAATCGAATCGGGAAAAGCTGTGTTGGGAATTGAGCTTGGTTCCACCAGAATCAAGGCTGTATTGATTGATGAAAACCATACCCCCATTGCGTCAGGAAGCTGCCAGTGGGAGAATCGGCTGGAACATGGTTTCTGGACCTACAGCCTGGAGGATGTGTGGGAAGGGCTTAGGAGCTGCTATAAAGATCTGACAGAGGACGTACGGCGTCAGTATGGCATTTCTCTGAAGAAGACAGCAGCTATCGGTATCAGCGCCATGATGCATGGATATATGGCATTTGACAGGGAAGGGAATCTTCTGGTGCCGTTTCGGACATGGCGCAATACTACCACGGGAGAAGCAGTGGAGGAATTGAGCAATCTGTTTCAGTTTAATATTCCGGAGCGGTGGAGCATCGCCCATCTCTACCAGGCGGTTCTTAATAAAGAGGAGCATGTGTCAAAGATTGATTATGTTACCACATTGGCCGGGTACATTCACTGGAAACTGACAGGGAAGAAGGTATTGGGCGTGGGAGATGCCTCCGGTATGTTCCCCATTGATTCCGCTACCGGACAGTATCACCAGAGGATGGTAAAGCAGTTTAACGACCTGGCTTCTGCCAAAGGGTGTCCGTGGAAACTGGAGGAGATTTTCCCCAGGGTGCTTTCCGCCGGAGAAGAGGCAGGTACATTGACGGAGGAAGGGGCAAGGCTTTTGGATGTTTCGGGAGAGCTGGAGGCAGGGATTTTATTCTGTCCGCCGGAGGGAGACGCAGGAACCGGCATGGCGGCTACCAACAGTGTGGAAGTGAGGACAGGAAATGTGTCGGCGGGAACTTCGGTGTTTGCCATGATTGTGTTGGAGAAGGAGTTGTCAAGGCTCCATCGTGAGATTGATATGGTGACCACTCCGAATGGCTCTCCGGTGGCTATGGTTCATGTAAATAACTGTACGTCGGATCTCAATGCCTGGGTGGGGATTTTCCGGGAGTTTGCAGAGACGGCGGGTATGAAGATGGATGACAATGAATTGTTTGGCATGCTGTACCGGAAGGCTTTGGAAGGAGATGGGGACTGCGGCGGATTGATGTCTTATGGGTATTTGTCGGGAGAACCGATTACGGGGCTGGAGAAAGGAAGGCCTCTTTTTGTCCGTACTCCGGATGCCAGGTTTACTTTGGCTAATTTGATGCGCACTCATCTGTACTCGGCTTTGGGGGCGTTGAAGATTGGGATGCGGATTCTGACGGAGGAAGAGCATGTGGAATTGGACAACTTGTTGGGGCATGGAGGGTTGTTTAAGACAAAAGGTGTGGGACAGAGAATGATGGCGGCTGCTATGAATGTGCCGGTTTCCATTATGGAGACAGCGGGAGAAGGCGGGCCGTGGGGGATGGCGCTTTTGGCTTCCTATATGGTATCGAAGGATGAGGGGCAGAGTTTGGGACAGTATCTGGGCGATAAGGTGTTTGCCGGTAATGAGGGAAGCAGGATGGAGCCGGATGAGGAGGATGTGAAGGGATTTGAGATGTTTATGGAGAGATACCAGGCTGGGCTTTCTGTGGAGAGGGAAGCGGTCAGGTGTTTGTAGGACGGGAGAGGGCTGCATATGGCTTGCGGGAGGTCCGCATTTGATTCGCGGAAGGTCCGCATCGGAGTGATTATGGACTACTTCAGGCACGCTTGCGCT
>CAYWRB010000240.1:0-4881 GCA_964460025.1 uncultured Hungatella sp. | reverse complement strand
GTGGTCGTGACCATAGAACATGCAGGAGGAAAAACTTCCCAGGAATATGCGGATTACAATTATGAGGTTGCCGGTTTTGGAAATGGCAGCAGCCATGACGGAATTTTGCTTCTGATTGATATGGAGAACCGGGAATTAGTGCTGTCCACAGAAGGAAAAGCTATCCGGATTTTTACGGATGAACGGATAGAAGCTATGCTGGACAACATCTATGAAGGTGCTTCCGACGGAGATTTTGCCGCCAGTGTGGAAGCGTTTCTGGACGATACGGAATATTACGGAAAACAGGGAATTTCTTCCAATCAGTATAATTATGATACGGAGACCCATAGGGTCAGCGCGTATAAAAGTATCCGGTGGTATGAGGCTCTTCTGGCAGTGGGGATCGCTGCATTTGTGGCAGCTACGGCATGCCTGACCATAAAGCATCAATATGAGATGAAAGAGACACCGGGCCAGATCAGGAACCTGAATTTAGCCTACCGTGCGGACTGTAAATTTGCATATGAGAATGAAAGTGATCATTTGGTAAATAAATTTGTTACCAGCCAGGTGATTCCACGCAATACAGGCAGCTCCGGAAGCCATGGAGGAGGTTCCGGAGGCTTGTCGTCCGCAGGGCGCAGCTCCACCCATCATTCCGGCAGCGGCCGGACTCACGGCGGCGGAAGCCGGAAGTTTTAGGGAGGAGCAGTTTGGCCGGTCAGCGTGGCTGAAAACTTGCCTACAGAATCAGATTTACCATCACACACAGAAGAATACCCAAAAGGGTAGGAAGAAGCACCGCTACGGCAGTCCATTTTAAGCTTCCGGTTTCCTTTTTGATGGTTAAACAGGTGGTAGAGCAGGGCCAGTGGAACAGGCAGAAAATCATCATACACAGGGCTGTTTTCCAAGTCCAGCCTTGGCTGGTGAGCAGCTGAAACAGGGCGGAGGAATCGCTCATCTCCACCAGATGTCCGGTCTGTAAGTAGGCCATGAGAATGATGGGAACCACGATTTCATTGGCAGGAAAGCCGAGGATAAATCCGGCCAGTATGACTCCGTCTAATCCCATAAAACGCCCCAGAGGATCTAAGAATCCTGTGAGACAGGCCAAAAGGCTCTGCCCGCCTAACTGGATGTTGGCCAAAATCCAGATAATCAATCCGGCAGGTGCAGCGACGGCAACAGCCCGCCCCAGGACAAACAGGGTGCGGTCAAAAATAGAGCGAACGATGACCTTGCCAAATTGCGGCCTGCGGTAAGGGGGCAGTTCCAGGGTAAAGGAGGAAGGAACTCCCTTTAGCAGTGTGTGAGACAGAAGCCAGGAACAGCCAAGGGTAGCGGTTATGCTCAGAAGAATGGCAAAGGTCAGATACAGGGCAGCCTGTAATCCGCCCATGGCAGTGCCTTGTACACCGGCGACAAAAAATAAAGTAATGAGAGTGACTAAAGTAGGAAAACGGCCGTTGCAGGGAACCAGGGAGTTGGTGAGAATCGCCACCAGTCGTTCTCTTGGAGAATCGATAATCCGGCAGCCCGTAACACCGACCGCATTGCAGCCAAAACCCATAGCCATGGTAAGGCACTGTTTTCCGCAGGCACGGCACCGCATAAACGCCCGGTCCATGTTAAACGCGACTCTCGGCAGATATCCCAAGTCCTCCAGTAAGGTAAAAAGCGGGAAAAAGATAGCCATAGGAGGCAGCATAACCGACACCACCCAGGCCAGAACCCGATATACACCATAGACCAGGGCGTTGACCAGGCCCTCTGACAGATTCATCCAGGTCAGAAGGGCAGCCAGTTTTCCTTCCAGAGAGAATAAAATATTCCACAGAAGGTCAGACGGATAGTTGGCCCCGGCCATAGTCAGCCAGAAAACACCCATAAGCAGTAAAACCATGAGAATTCCTCCGGTATAGGGGCCGGTTACAATGCGGTCGATGGCTTGCTGTCTTTGGCGGTAATTGATCTTGGTGTATTGGACCGTTTCTCTGGCCAGTTCCTTAGGAGAAAAGTCCAGACACTCATAATTTCCGGTGGTAGAGACTGCATCATGAACCGTCTGTTTTACCTGTGCAAGGTCTTTGGAACATCTGGCACAGCAGGGCAGCACCGGAAACTGAAGCACATCCTGCAGTAGAGAAAAATCAATGCAGATTCCTTTTTTTGAAGCTTCATCACAGAGATTGATGCAGAGAATAAGCGGGGTCCCATTGTCCCGTATATAGTCCAGAGCCAGTATCTGCTTCAGAAGGTGAAGGCCTCTCTCCATACAGGTGGCATCGCAGACCACCATGACGGCATCCGCCTCCCCGCTGCACAGAAAATCCCTTGCAATCTCTTCTTCTTCCGAGTGGGCAGCCAGTGAGTATGTACCTGGCAGATCCACCAGCAGATAGCTTTGTCCATCCACCTGAAATTCTCCTTTGGCAGAAGCCACTGTCTTTCCGGGCCAGTTTCCGGTATGCTGTTTTAAGCCGGTAAGCCCGTTGAAAATCGTACTTTTTCCCACATTAGGATTACCGGCCAGTGCAATTACATATTTGTGATTATCCATGGAATCCCTCCGTATATATGACGATTTTAAGAATCGGTATTATGATTACTTTATGAATCAGAAAAATAGAAAGTGCTTGGGGTATTTCCTTTTTTAAAACTTTGTGCTATAATCTGGGAAGAGATGAAATCGGGTGTTCGTCCGGCGAAGGCCCGGCATTATTATAAAGGTTTCAGATGAACGAGGAGGACGTTTTTATGAAAGGTTTCAGGAATTTAAAGTCGATTTTGGCTATGGTTATGATGTGCCTGTGTCTCACATTTGCCGCGGCTCCGGCTATGGAGATTCACGCAGCAACCCAGACGGAACAGGTAGCGGAGGGCACGTCAGATACACAGAGTACCAGTGGCGACGAGGAAGCATTTCTGATGATTATGATGGGCGGGGCTCTTCTGATCATTCTCTTTGCTGTGATTTCAGCCATGGCTACGGTCTCTTCATCCATTGCAGTTGCCGCCAACATGGACGTGGACGGAGAATAAAGAAAAGAAAATTCCATAACCAGAAGGGGAAACTGAAAGACAGCCTCCCCTTTTTTGTTGCCTTTTTTACACAGCCTCTACAAAGATTTCATTGCTGTTCTGGCGCCTCAAAGCAATGACCGCGTTTCTCACCAGATAAGCCCGCATGCCGCCGGCCGGTCCGGCCAACACGCAGGAGATTTCCTCATCCGGTACAAAACCCAGATCGGAAAGACGGGTAGCCATATCCGGCTGGCTGGCAACCCAGACTACCCTTACTTTCTTTCCCATATCTATCTGACTTAACGGAAGAACCATAGAACACACCGATTTTTTCAAGAAGAACTTATAATTATCATATGTAAAACAGAAAGGATATGTGACAATGAAGTATGCCCAGATAGTCCGAGGTACATTTTTAAAAAGGCCAAACCGTTTTATAGCCCAGGTAAAAATCGGAGACAAAGAACACACCGTTCACGTGAAAAATACCGGCCGCTGCCGGGAGCTGCTGCTTCCGGGCACAGAGGTACTATTAGAATATCATCCCGATGCCAAAGCCCTTGGCCGTAAAACCCAGTACTCCCTGGTGGCCGTATACAAAGACAGGGGGGAGTCCCTCCCCAAGCTCCTCATCAACATGGACTCCCAGGCCCCCAATCAGGCTGCAAAAGAATGGCTGGAAAACGGCGGTTTCCAGAAAGTCACAGGCCTGAAGGCCGAACAAGTCCATAGAGAAGTAACCTACGGTCAGTCCCGCTTCGATCTCGCCTTTCAGGCGGCAGGCCGTCCGGCATTTATGGAGGTAAAAGGGGTGACTCTGGAAAAAGACGGAATCGCCATGTTCCCCGACGCTCCCACAGAGCGAGGAGTAAAGCATCTTTTAGAACTGGCCGATGCCGCGAAACATGGATTTCAGGCGTACATACTGTTTGTAATCCAGATGAAAGAAATCCGTTTTTTCCGCCCTAATTGGGAGATGCATGAAGCCTTTGCCAAAACCCTCCATCAAGTTTCACAGGAAAATGTAAAGGTTTTGGCCTGTGACTGCAAGGTAGATGAGGGCGGTTTCTCTATTGATCAGCCAATTCCGATTCGTTTTCAATGAGCTGGTATGTTTCTTTTAAATTATTATGAAATTTCTATCACTGAATAGGCTGTATAATGAGGGTATGCCCAGTATGACTGCTAGACAATTTTATAGAAACTTAATAGTTAAGGCATCTTTTTCGCCCGCTCAATCTGGAGGACGCCTATGGTCCTCTGGTATTCCATTATCTTTCGGGAAAATGTGATGATGAGTTTCTGATGTATCGTGGCCTTGAATTTTACCATCTTGATTTTGCCACATTTAAAAGTGTTAGATACAAAATAGCATTCTTGTCTGAAATGTCAATATATAATCGCATTTTACGGCGAAAGCCGAAGGGTTAAACAACGTAACCGTGTAATCAAATGCGTGTTTCATGGAACACCCGACAGCAGGAAGAGTGAAAAGTATCGATACATACTCATCGCCATTCAAACAGGTTTTCATATATACTGCCCGTAACAATTGAGACAATCCCGGACCAGTTACGGTTTATGTCATTTACTTGAATTTTTATAGAAATTTAATAGTTAAATTTTCCGTCCTCTGCTATAATAAACCTACGTCCGAAAAATCAGAAATTCTATTTTCACGCAGTTCTGCGGCATTTTTCTAAGACTGAAAATAATCAAATAATGGAGGTATTGCCTATGAAAAGAAGTAAAAATACGGAAGATAATTCTGCAGAAAGCAGTTTGAAGCCAATTTCCAACCGTGAAGTAAAAGCCAGCGCCTTTACGGAACTGTTCAGCGATCCGAAAAATGCGGCTCAGCTGTATACGGCG
>CAYWRB010000239.1:0-4883 GCA_964460025.1 uncultured Hungatella sp. | reverse complement strand
TTCAGTATCAGATGGAAACATTCCTCTGACAATTTTCTTCTTTTTCCTCGGCGCGCTTAAAATCAAGAAGATGCGCCTTTCTCGCTTCAGACAGCTCCTGCCTTCCCTGGTTACACATAACTGCCAGTACAAAGAGAGCCACAATGGACTGTGTAAATGTGCTGGGGAAATTGGTAATGGCAAGGGTCAGCTGTACCAGCTGCATATAAATGCTTCCCACAATGATGGAGGTGATAGGATTGACGGAGCGGGCAACCGCAAGTCCGACGCAGAAGCACATCATACCATCGAATGCCGTTTTCATGGTGCCCATAGCGCTCACGCTGCGCTGCACACTTGTAGAACCCAGAAGAAGTACAGCGTAAAAACCGGAAAACAGGCCGCTTATGGCAAAGCACCAAAACCTGGTACGCATTACGTTCAGCCCATATGTATCGGCCACAGCCGGATTGCTGCCGATGGCCTGCACATGGTAGCCAAATGGGGTATGGTTGTACAGCATATAGGCCAGCAAAAAGACAAACAGGCCGAACAGAAGGGTTTTGCTGGAACCGGCAAACACGACATATTTTGATGGCATAAAAATCCCGTCTCCGCCAAATACAACTCCACACAGGCTTTCAATGATCAGCATCACTCCAATGGAAACAATCATCGATGGGATTTTCAACAGTACAAACAACCCTCCTGTAATACCGCTCATCAGCATTCCGATTATGGGACAAAGTATAAGCATTCCGGCTATACCAAGATTGAATCGGAGCGTAAGGTTGCCGCCGATGATGGCCGCAGCCAGTACAGATGCTCCAATGGAAAAATCCCGATGCCCTACGGTAAGGCTGAAAGAAGCACCCCAGGCAAGCACAGCCGGCATGACTGCCTGAATCAGATAATATTTCGCATTGGCCAAAGTAATTCGGTCCGGCATGAGTATCATAAGTATCAGATAATACACCACCGGGATAATGAATGATTTCAGAAGTGGGAGTGAGGCCCTGCCTGCTTTTTTTATTATATTCATCATTTTTGCTTCT
Organism: uncultured Hungatella sp.; assembly: GCA_964460025.1. GTDB lineage: Bacteria > Bacillota > Clostridia > Lachnospirales > Lachnospiraceae > UBA3402. Next base: position 3,849 of record CAYWRB010000239.1, on the reverse strand, counting down.
CCATAATTGTTTTAACGGGCCACCAACGGAACTGAAGTTATGATTCAAGACCGGAGGTGAGGTTTTCAAAGTTGCAGTCTTCTATTACCTGCAAAAGGGAATCCATTGTAAAATCAGGATTGTACCGTACGGTCATCTGGCGAAGTTCTTCAGCGGAATAGAGTTCATAGTCGGGGTTGATAATGTATTTATTGAAAAGAGCGCACTCCTCAGCATTTGTCACAAAGATATATTTCTGCTGCAATTCCTGGGGAGTATCAGCCAAACGGTGCCCGTCCATGGCATTATAGAGCATAACGAAAGTAAACAAGGCGATGGGAGCCTGACCGCCGCAGACGACAACCAGCCTGCCGCTTGCAAAGGCATCCTCCATACCGCTGAAGGTGTCCATAATGGCAAGCTTAACATTGTCGGGAGCCATCTGGTCAAGAGTGCTGATAATTGCCTCACCCACACCGGTAGCGCCAGTGGTGCACAGGATACCGTCCATATCCGGATTGGTAGTGATAAAGGTCTGGATCATGTTGCTTACCGCTGACATGTCTCCGCCGGAGGGAGTACTTTCAGCCAGCTGGGTCATGCCATAGGTTTCCATTCCTTCCAAAAATCCGTCATTGCGCAGGGCGTTAGAGCTGCCTTTCGGGGAATAAACCGTGCACACATTTTTCATGCCAAATTTTTCAGCGGAAATCCGTGCAACCTCTTTGGCGTTCCCTTTATCGTCGCCTAAAATGTTTCCAATAAAATATTCGCTTGCCTCCAGTTCCTCACGGATATTTTCATCGGAAATGGTACGGAACATAATGGCCCATGGGATTTTATTTTCTTCACAGAGAACGCCGATTTTCTGGCTGGCGTTTTCAGCTAAAGGAAGGACCAGCAGGCCATCGACACCTGATGAAATCAGGTTTTCAGCGTCTGCAACTTGAGCGGACGCATCATAAGAACCCAAAGCGAAGGTAATCTCACAGCCCAGGGCTTCCGCTGCAGAATTAAGCATGCTGTAGCACATGGAACCCAAGGAGTCCTCTTTGCCGTAGATAATACAACCGATTTTATACTTGGGAGCCTCATTTTCGCTGGCACTGCCTTCGCCATCACTTGAACTGCAGGCGGTCATGGTTGAAAGCAGCATGACCAGAACCAGTAACCATGCGAAACACTTTTTTAATTTCATACTTGTTTCCTCCATTTGTTTATCACATTGTCTTTATTACATTCCTCGGACCCGTATGTTCTGCCAGTTAGGAAAGGATCTGTCCGTTTTTCCGGTTATAGGTTATGCTGACAATCAGCAGGAATAACAGTCCCTTAATTGCAAATACAATCGTAGAAGGGACGCCGGACATAATCAGCCCGTTATTCAGCATATAGTAAATCAGCGAACCCCAGATGACGTTTTGAACCTTAACACCAAAGCCGCCGGAAAGGGGCAGTCCCCCCAGAACCATGACAATCAGACAGTCGATCTGAAACGTATTTCCGGTAGAGGCGGTAATGCCGCCAGAACGAAGCAAAGTAAGGAAAGCGCTGATTCCGACACATATGCCGGAGTAGAGAAAGGCCAGCATCTTATATCGTTTTACATTGACGCCGCTGAGCTGGGCAGCTCTTGGATTCGTTCCAATAGCCGCATTGTATCGTCCCAGCTTTGTCGAACGGAACAAAATATAGGAAATAAAGGCAACGCCGATCATAACCGCAACATAAAAACCAACCGTATCCAATGAATGATACATCTTTGGCGTCGTCAGGCCTGATCCTGCAAGGCTTTGGACAATTCCTTTTCCAATGAACATAACGCAGAGCCCGCTTATAAAAGCTGGTATTCCCAGGTATACATGGGTTGCCCCCACAAGAAGGCTTGAAAGGGCTGAAGAAAGCAGGCAGATGGGAATCAGCAGGGCGGGGTGGAGCTGGCAGGCATAATACCCGATCAGGCATGCAATCGCCTGTACGCCGCCAATGGACAGGTCAACATTTCCATGGGCCAGCACAAAAGCAGTACCCAGCGATCCGATCATTGTAATAGATGACTGCATAACAATTAACTTAAGGTTGCCTATGCTCTGGAATTTACCTCCTGTAGTCACTGCAAATAAAGCTGCAATAACGAATGTTCCCAAAATGGGGAAAAATTCATTTATTTTTGCTTTCTCATGTTTGAAAGAAAACATATTAACATTTGTCACAATAACCTCCATTCTGCCGCTTTTTTACTGGCGGCATGAAGTATCCTCATATTGCGGTATGGATCAGATCATGATTTTAATAATATCACTCTCCGAAACGTTCTGCGCCCGGCAAAATATCCCGCTGACCCGTCCGTTTTTCATGACGAACAGTCTGTCTGCCATTCCCAGCAGTTCCGGAAGCTCCTCAGATATCATGATGATGGAACAGCCGTCATCGGTCAGCTGCTCCATCAGGGAATAGATGGCTGCTTTAACGCCAATATCAATCCCCCGTGTAGGACAATCCATAATAATGATTTTTGAGTTATTGGCCATCCACTTGGCAATGGCGATTTTTTGCTTGTTGCCGCCACTCAGCGTCTTGGTCAGCTGTTCGATTCCCTGCATCTTGACAGAAAGTTTTTCCGCTTCATTTTCTGCCAGCTCTCTCTCCTTTTTACCTGAGATCAGGCCATGGTTTGTCAGGCCGTCTAAGGAAGCGATGGAAATATTATCCCTGATAGAAGCGGTCAGGAAAATGGACTCCATGTCTCTGTCCTTTGGAATGTATGCAATCTCATTTTTCATAGCCATCTGCACGTCAGATATTTTATCTTTGCTGGGATACACCGTTATACTTCCGGTATCGCTTTGCATTACACCGAACAGCAGCTTTCCAAATTCATGCATGCCGCATTCGGAAAGGCCGCCGATTCCGACGATTTCTCCCTGGTGCAGTTCCATACTTACGTGACGGACCCTGCTCCCATAGGATACGTCGTCAGCTGCCAAAACCACAGGCGAATCCATGGCATGCTGCCCGCTTCCCCGGTAATAATTCCCGGTCATATCCCGGCCGATCATTTTCTGCCGGATATCATTCTCGGTATGACCGGCTTTGTCAAAGGTATCAACGATGCATCCGTCCCGCAGGGCGGTAATCGTATCACAGACGTCCATCAGTTCGTTCAGGTCGTGAGTGATAAAAATAACACTCCGTCCGGCATCCTTCATTTTTTGGATGATTTTATAAATCTGTTCCCGCCCGGTCTGGGTCAGGGCAGTGGTGGTTTCATCTACAATAAGAATCTGAGGATTATCATAAGAAGCGCGGAGCACCTCCACTAATTTGCGCTCCTCAAAGGAGAGAGTATCAATCATGCAACCGGGCCGGATATCCCATTCAAATTCGTCAAGAATGCGCTGCGTTTCCTTCTCCATTTTTCTCCGGTCAACGAAGCCAAATCTTTGGAAATCCTTTTCTTTTCCCAGAAATATGTTTGCGGCAACAGTCAGGCCATTGATGGTTCCGGTCTCCTGAAGAAGTATGCTGATACCATGCCTTCGTGCATCGATGGGAGACGTTGGATGGTAAGGCTGTCCGCAAAAAAGCATTTCCCCTGAATCTGGCTTTAGCATACCGGTAATCATCCCACAAAGGGTAGACTTTCCGGATCCGTTTTCGCCGATCAGTCCTCTGATCTCACCTGCCCGAAGTGAAAAATCCACATCGGACACCGCCCTTGTAGGGCCAAAGGATTTATTCATTTTTTTGCATTCTAAAAGAATACTCTGGTTCATGGTTCGCCTCCTCCTGTTTTTTCAAAATTTTTGTCAATCACCGGTGTAAGACGTTATTTTGATAATCTGATTATAACAAGGCATACATTTAAAT
>CAYWRB010000238.1:0-4898 GCA_964460025.1 uncultured Hungatella sp. | reverse complement strand
GTAAAACGTATCTGGAACATTCCATGGTTATTCATAATTTTGTAATTAAAGTTGGCAGTCAAATAAAAGATAGCCTTTGTCGCGTGTTTGGAGATAGTGTACAATATCAATGGCGTGAAAATGATGATAAAATAGTGATTCCGGATGTGTCTATTATCTGTAATATGAGAGATAGAAAGAATGTTTCATTTACTGGAATACCACGTTTTGTAATGGAAGTATTGTCAGATGCCACGGAAGACTACGACCGCAATGAAAAAATGGATATATATAGAAAGGTTGGAGTGTCTGAGTATTGGATTGTAGATTGGCGAAAGAAACAGGTTGAGATCTATATGTTTGATTTTAAAGATGATGATACAAGTTATTCCTATCTTTATAAAACAGTTACGTCAGAAAATAAAGAGGAATTGCAAATGGTAATGTTTCCTAACTTCCATATTTCTTTTGATGAATTATTTGATATAGGATAAAGTGGCGTTACGATACAACAAAACGTTATGGTTGCTAGAGAGGAGGATGTCGGCGGCATCTTCTTTATTTTATGCTTGTTTGGCAACCTGGCAGGTGACACAACGCGTCATGTGCCGATACCGATAAGGAGAAAAATTATGACCAGAGATTTGACCAGAGGACCTGTGACCAGGACCATGCTGTATTTTGCATTTCCCATGATCCTGGGAAATCTGCTACAGCAGTTTTATAATGTGGCGGATACATTGATTGTTGGACAGTTTTTGGGAGCGGATGCTTTGGCGGCCGTAGGCTCCGCCTATACGTTTATGACATTTTTGACCTCGATTCTTCTGGGAATGTGTATGGGAAGCGGTGCGGTTTTTTCCATCCGCAAAGGGGAGGGCAATGAAGAGGGGCTCCTTTCAAGTGTTCTCCACTCCTTTCTTATGATAGCTGCATTGGCAGTGGTGCTGAACCTGGCGGTATTTCTTTTGATTGATCCGATCCTTATATTCCTTCAGGTGCCGGAGCGCATTTACGGGTTGATGAGAGAATATCTATGGGTGATTTTCTTTGGGATTTTTGCAACCTTTCTCTACAATTTTTTTGCATCTCTTTTACGAGCGGTGGGAGACTCGGTGACCCCTCTGATTTTTTTAGGTGTCTGCGCCGTTCTGAATATTGCGCTGGATCTGCTGTTTGTGATTGTTTTTCATTGGGGGGTGGCAGGCGCCGCTATTGCCACTGTTATAGCTCAGATCGTATCAGGAATCGGTCTTTTATTATTTACCCTGAAAAAGTTTCCCCATTTTCTGCTTCTGCCTGGAAGAATTCCTTTAAGAAAACAGGCGTTTTGGGAGATCGCCCAGTATTCCTTTCTTACCTGTCTGCAGCAATCGGTTATGAATCTGGGGATTCTGATGGTTCAGGGGCTGGTAAACAGTTTTGGGCCGGCGGTTATGGCGGCTTTTGCCGCCGCGGTAAAGATCGATTCCTTTGCCTACATGCCGGTTCAGGATTTTGGAAATGCATTTTCTACTTTTACGGCTCAGAACTTTGGAGCGAAAAAAACGGAACGCATCCGGCAGGGGATAAAAAGCGCCGTATGCTGTTCCATTTTATTCTGTCTCATGATCAGCATTGGAGTGACTGTGTTTGCAAAACAGCTGATGCTGCTCTTCGTGAAGCCGGAAGAAACAGAGATTTTGGCTGTGGGGATTCAGTATCTTCGCATCGAAGGAGCCTTTTACTTCGGAATCGGCTGCCTGTTTCTGCTTTATGGATTCTACAGGGCAGTAGGGCGTCCGGGAATGTCGGTAGTTTTGACGGTGATTTCTCTTGGTACCAGAGTATTCCTTGCTTACCTGCTTTCTGCTGTCCCTGCAATCGGGGTAAAAGGTATCTGGTGGTCGGTTCCCATCGGGTGGATTCTGGCGGATTTCACAGGGTTTACTTATCTTTGGATCTTTCGTAATCGCTTAAGGAGTCCAGGGCTTGACGGGACAAGGGAATGAGGGCAATCATGTTAAAAATTGTCATCAGTCCGATGCCGATATCTCCTAAATCCCAGACAAAGGTATAGGCGGCCAGACCTCCGATGTAGAGCATGACCAGAGCCAGTATCTTATAGAGTGTCTGGGATGTCCAGTTATCTCCGAACAGATATGCCACATTGGGACGGGCATAGAACAGGATGCCGATAAATGTGGAAAAACTGAACAGCCATAGGGTCACGGCAATAAAAACCACACCGATCTGGCCCATATGATGGCGCATAGCCGTCTGAAGAAGATCCATGCCTTCCAGTCCCTGAGTCAGGGTTTCCGGAGTGAGGAGCATAATCATGGCAGAGCAGCTGCAGATCACAATCGTATCAATAAATACACCGAATGTCTGAAGCAGTCCTTCTTTGGCAGGATGGTCAATGTCAGCGGCAGCTGCGGCACAGGGGGCAGAACCGGAACCGGCTTCATTGGAGAACAGTCCCCGTTTGGCTCCGTTCATCAGGACGGCTCCGAAGCCGCCGGCCACTGCCTGTCTGAGGCCGAAGGCCTCTGAAAAGATCCTCTGGAATACCGCCGGAACCAGAGTGATGTTTTTACAGATAATAAACAAGGTCAGGAAGAAGTAAAGTCCGGCCATAATGGGCACGATGATATCCAGCACCTTTACGGTTGCATTTTTCCGAAGGACAATGACCGCCGCGAAAAGTACCAGAATACGGGTGGTCCATACCGGAGGAATCCGGAATGCATTTTCAAAGGCGGAAGAAACGGAATTGCCGATGACCTGGCTGATGCCGCACCAGCAGATAAGGCCGGAGATGGCAAACAGGACAGCGATTATGGAGCGAGATGTACAGGAGCTGCCGGATTTTCGATCTTTAAAGTAATGATGGATATAATAGGCCGGGCCTCCCCGGTATCCGCCATAAAGAGGATCTTTTTCTTTGTAAAGCTGGGCGAGGGTTGCCTCCACAAATGCGGTGGAGGAACCTAAAAGAGCGGTAACCCACATCCAGAACACGGCCCCGGCTCCGCCTGCGGAGATGGCAGCCACCACACCCACCAGATTGCCCATGCCTACCCGGGTAGCAGTAGAAATCACCAGGGCCTGAACACCGGAGATAGAGTTTTTCCGAGAAACATTTTTTCTCTCGGTTATAATCTTCAGCATTTTGGGAAAATGGCGGAAAAGAAGGAATTTGGTCCGTATGGTAAAATAGATGCCGGATGGTATGAGAATCAGAACCAGCAGGGAAAAACCTATGGAGCCGCCGCCTGGAAGTGGAATCGTAATAAGGTCATTCCATAGAAACTGGTATAAAGTGCGAATGATATTCATCTAAAAATCCCCCTCATAAGTAAAAGTAATAGCTTTCATAACCCTAGTATATAGTATAAACAGAGTTCTGTAAAATACAATTTCTTTGGATTTTTCGAAAGATTGACATTTTTTGTGCTTATTGGTATAATCGAAGGAACAGCCGGAGCTTTTGTCTCCGCTTTTTTTCTATCGTGTAGCTTAAGGGTATGAAAGGAGAATGGTATTATTTATGATTATCAGAAACGCCAGCGTATATACGGAAGAGGGAATATTTTCAGAAAGAGATATCTATATCAGAGACGGACGGTTTGCAGCATCCGAAGAGGAGGCAGATGACGGAGAGGAGATTGACGGCAGCGGGTGTTATGCGATTCCCGGACTTACGGATATCCATTTTCACGGATGTGTGGGATATGATTTTTGTGACGGCTCCGAAGAGGCGGTGGATGCTATGGCAGTGTATGAGGCATCGGTTGGGGTTACCAATATTGTGCCTGCCACGATGACTTTGCCGGAGGAAGAGCTGCTTGCGGCCTGCAGGACGGCGAGATGTTATGGGGAGAAAGAATGTCCGGAAGGGAGAGCTCATTTTCACGGCATTAATATGGAAGGGCCTTTTATTGCTCCGGCCAAAAAAGGGGCTCAGAACGCGGACCATATCCATAAGCCGGATGTGGACATGTTTGACAGGCTGAATCAGGCATCCGGCAACAGGGTGAAGCTTCTGGATATTGCACCGGAGCAGGAAGGGGCTATGGAGCTGATTGAGAAGAGAAAAGGGGATGTGGTGATTTCCCTGGCCCATACCTGTGCGGATTACGATATATCCATGAAGGCCTTTGAGATGGGAGCCAGACATGTGACCCATTTTTATAATGCCATGAATCCATATACTCACAGGGCGCCCGGGTTGATCGGCGCGGCGGCTGACCAGGAAAATGTGGAGATTGAGCTGATCTGTGACGGTGTACATATTCATCCGGCAGCAGTGAGAACGACGTTTAAGATTTTTGGGGATGACAGAATTATACTTATCAGCGACAGTATGAGAGCCGCAGGGCTTAAGGATGGAGAGTATACCCTGGGAGGCCAGATGGTAAAGGTGAAAGGTAATCTGGCAACTTTAAAGGACGGAACCATTGCAGGATCCGTTACCAATCTGATGGATTGCGTGCGGACAGCGGTTCTTAAAATGGGGATTCCTCTGGAGTCTGCGGTAAAATGTGCGGCGGTAAATCCGGCTAAGTGTGTGGGGATTTATGATACATGCGGAAGTATTTCCATAGGGAAACGGGCAGATGTGGTTTTGCTGAAGAAAGGAAGCCTGGAAACGGAACGAGTGATTCTGGACGGAAAGGTTTTGTGAATAAAGGGGTCGGTTGGGAGGGCAGTACGAAAGAAGAGATAGAAGACAAAAGATTAGATAGAAAGCAAAAGATAAGACAGGCAGTTGTGATTGGGAAGATTTTAAAGAAAGGAGGGAAGAGACCATGTTGGAACCGAAAGATTTAGTTGCGATAAAAGGCTTGATGGAGTCTGTGATGGATGAACGTTTCGGAGGGATAGACGAGCGTTTTGAGAAGATAGACGAGCGTTTTGAGAAGATAGACGAGCGT
>CAYWRB010000237.1:0-4932 GCA_964460025.1 uncultured Hungatella sp. | reverse complement strand
GACCATCATTCGAAGTGGAATCAATAATACGGCATAAAAATATCAGGGGGAAATTATCATGAAAAGTTTATGGAATACATACAAATCTTCATTTATACTTCTGGCAGCCATGGTAGTCGGAGGGGTAGTCGGGCTGTTCTGGGGGGAAGGGGCTTCTATCCTGCAGCCTGTGGCGTATACGTTTTTAAATCTTTTATATTGTTGTGTTGTACCGCTTATTTTCTGCTCTTTGACAGCGGCAATTTCTAAGATGGAGGATTTGGCAAAGCTTAAGAAGATTATGATTACATTTCTTGCAGGCACCATCATAACAGGAGTGATTGCATGTCTGTTTATGATGCTTCCGGCACTGATTTTTGACCCGGGAAAAGGGGCTGTGCTTGATTTGACGGAGGATGTGGCCGATGCGTCAGGAAGCATGAATTTTCTGGGGATGTTTACCGTAGGGGACTTTCCGCTTCTGTTTTCAAAGGCAAACTTAATGGCTTTGATTGTATTTACGGTTATTTTCTCTATCGCCGTAATTCTTGCAGGGGAGAAAGGCAAACCGATTGTACATGCCATGGATTGTATGACAGAGGTGATTGTCAAGGTTATAGGAATTGTCATGAAGCTTGCTCCTTTGGGATTGGGATGTTATTTTGCTATTCTCATCGGCCAATACGGGAAAGAGGTAATCGGACCTCTCTCCAGAGGAATTGTCATGTATCTGGTAGTGGTTCTTGTGTACTATGTATTTTCTCAGACCGCAATGGCTTATATCGGTGCAGGTGCCCAGGGGGTAAAGGCCTGGTGGAAAGGGGCAACCACCCCTACACTGACTGCCCTTGGAACTTGTTCGTCAGCGGCAACACTTCCTCTGAATCTGATGCATGCAAAGGAGATTGGAATTCCGGATGAGATTGCCGATATTTCCGTGCCTCTTGGGGCCAATCTCCATAAGGACGGGGCTTGTATCATCCAGATTTTAAAGATTTCCCTTCTCTGTTCCGCGTTTGGTATCAACTATGCCACGCCCAGGAACCTGATTATGTCAGTAGTAGTTGCGGTAATCGCTTCCGTAGTCATGGGTGGAATTCCTGCAGGCGGATATGTTGCCGAGATTTTCATTATCTCCGTATTCGGTTTCCCTACCGTATCCATTCCGATTATGGTGTTAATTGGAACCATTACGGATGCACCGGCCACGGCAATCAATGTTACCGGTGATACCGGTCTGGCGATGATTATTGCCAGAGTGGTTGAAGGAAAGGACTGGATGAAAAAATCAGAGGCCAAAAAGGCGGCGCAGGCAGAGGCACAGTCTGCTTAATTGCAGGGTTGATTCATTCTATGCAGGAGAAGAGTCATGAAAGAAAAGCAAAGATTAGGAGCAATGGCATTTTTACCGTTGGTAATTTTCTTGGGGTTATATGCAGGCTGCGGAATCGTATTTACGTTCGCAGGAGTGGAAAATCCTTTCGGCCGGTTTCCGCGGCATGCAGCGCTTTTATTCGGTATTGTATCAATCATATTTTTGGCTCCGGACGTAACGTTTTCGGAAAAATTAGATGTATTTTGTGAGAGCATGGGAAATCCCGGTGTTATGCAGATTGTCATGATTTATTTGCTGGCAGGAGGCTTTCAGGGTGCTGCGGCGGCTATGGGAGGGAAGGATTCGGTTATTAATCTGTGTCTTCATTTTATTCCGGTTTCGCTGCTGGTGCCAGGTGTATTTTTGATATGCTGTCTTATATCCACCGCAATCGGAACATCTATGGGAACCATTGCAGCCATGGCGCCTGTGGCCATAGGAGTGGCCGGCGGGGCGGGGCTGAATCTTGCAATGGTTGGCGCAGCTGTAATCGGAGGCTCTTATTTTGGGGATAATCTGTCTATGATTTCAGATACCACCATATCTGCAGCAAAGGGATGCGGCTCCGAGATGAAGGATAAGTTTAAGATGAATTTCCGGATTGCATTTCCGGCTGCCCTGATTGGCAATGCTGATTTATGCCGTGCTGGGAGGAAAGGCCGACGGAGCTATACAGGCAGGCTCTTATGATATTTTAAAGGTGATTCCGTATATTACGGTTTTGGCAGCGGCAGTATCAGGGGTGCAGGTGTTCCTTGTTCTTTTTATCGGCATTGGTTTAACCGGAGTTATCGGTATTCTGCAGGGAACCGTCGGCCTGTTTGAATGGGTGCAGGCCATTGGAAATGGTATGTCCGATATGTTCAGCATCAGCATTGTGGCGGTTCTGATTTCCGGGATTATCGGAATCGTACGTTATCTGGGAGGTGTGGAATGGCTGGTGGAGGCCATATCTGCCAGAATCAGGACAAGGAGAGGGGCGGAATACGGCATCGGTTTTTTAAGCGGAATTCTGTCGGCTGCACTGGTGAATAATACTATTGGCATTATCGTGACCTGTCCTATGGCAAAGGTGATTGGAGAAAAATACAGCATTGCACCAAAGCGTCTGGCAAGTCTTGTGGATATTTTCGCCTGTGCGTTTCTTGCACTGATGCCTCATGATGGGGGTATGATGATAGTGGCGGAGATGGCCGGGGTGTCGCCTGTCAGTATTATGGCCCATTCCTATTATATGTTCTTCTTGATTATAGCGGCATGTATAACCATTCACTTCGGGCTGATACAGAAATAGACGGATTGTGGATAAAGGTTGAAGGGAATGTGGATATGGAAGGTATTTTATCCGAAAGATGTGCATAGTCTGGAATAATTATATGACGGAAAAGACAGGGAAGCTGTTAACGTATGTTAAATTATTTGTGGGCTTTTATGATGCTTGTGGGAATCCTGTGGGGGGCTTTCCATGGAACTATGGCGCAGGTAACGCAGGGGGCTTTGGATGCGGCAGGAGACGCGGTAAGCCTCTGCGTTACCATGCTGGGGGTTATGTCTCTCTGGACCGGCGTGCTGGAGGTCGGGCAGAGGGCGGGGCTCATTGAGCAGTTGGCTAAAAGGATGTCCCCGATTCTTAAGTTTTTGTTTCCTAATCTGCCCAAGGACCATCCGGCTAATCTGTCCATTGCTACCAATATGATAGCTAATATATTGGGGCTGGGGTGGGCGGCGACGCCGGCAGGGCTGAAGGCCATGGAGGAGTTGGAACAATTAGAAGAGGAGAGGAGAAAAGGGGAGAAAGCAGAAAGAGCAGGGGGAAAGTTGTTTGCCGTGCCAAAAGGCGTGGCAAACAATGAGATGTGCACTTTTTTGATAATTAATATTTCTTCTCTGCAGTTGATTCCGGTGAATATGATTGCTTACCGGAGCCAGTATGGGAGTGTGAATCCTGCAGCTATTGTGGGGCCTGCAATTGTTGCAACGGCGGTGAGTACGGTGGTGGCGGTGGTATTTTGTAGGATTTTGGACAGGAGGCAGAGAGGAACTTATCAATAATTTTTGACGAAAAATAAGGGACTTATTTTATTGATATTTTCTGCCATTCAAGATCATCGGTTATATGATACCGTTCCGTTTTTACAGGCGTTTTCCCGCGTTCAAATATATATTCTGTACCAAGCGGCATGTATAATATTTCTGATAAAGGCAGGTTCAAGCGCAGTGCGATATTCTGGCATGTAAGAAGATCCATTCCGCCTAAATAGATATAATGGTCGCAGTTGTTGATGATGGTAATCGCATCATTTTCCCCATACATTGATTTTAGCTGTGATTCTGATTGTAATAGAATCGAAACAGAGATCTGCTTTTCACGGAAGATGGAAATGAATTGTGCAAAGTCCGGAATCTGCGCGCCAACTGCGAAATCATCACAGAGTAAATGAACCGGAATTTCCAGCATGCCGTCTTCCCGTGATTCGGCGTATTCAAATAATTGCTTAACGGCATGGGAATAAAATAATCCGGCAAAGGCATTAAGCGATGGATTGACTGCAGACGTTGTTACAAACAATATACTTTTTTCTCTGGCAATCTCTTCAAATATGACTGGTTTTTGATGACTCATGTTCTTTTTTAGTTCTGGCGTGAAAATCGTATCAAGTGTTACATTCAAAGCGGAATAGATACAGCCGGCAGTGCGCATTGGTGAAAATCGGAAGGTCTTCCAACATTGGTACGCAAAGCAGTCCGGTTCTTCTTTGTTCAATCTATCAAATAAGGAATCAAGATTTGTTTCGATCTTATCGCCCTTATCTACGATATGCAGTTTTCCAAATAAATCTAATACATCAGCGAAGGTTGGTTTTGTTTTGACATGCATTTCATAGGCGATCAGCGCGGAAAGAAGCGATTGGGCGGCATCATCCCAAAATGGGTCTGCTTCTTTACTTTCATTTTTTTTCGGATTTGCCATAACCACCGACCTTGCAAGATAGGTGATATCAGCAGTATTTTTTACATAATACAACGGATCATAGGATACATTGCCTGCATCTGGCTCCACCAGATTTAAATCATACACGTTATATCCTTTGATTCGGTAGTAAGAGAGGTACTTATTAACCAGTTTTCTTTTGGATAATGAGACAATAAGACTGCTGTTGTTGGTTTTAAGGAGGCACATTTCCGCATAACTCATTGTTTTTCCGGATCCACTGGGGCCAACAACCAGAATGTTGTTATTCAGCTGTGTTATATTTGAGTCAGTGGTAATCGTGTAATCATTTCCTAATATAAATGTTTCAGCCATAGCACTCCTCTTTACTTAAAAAGTTCCGCCGCCCATTAGGCGGCATTAATTCAAGGATGTTAATGTTTTTCCAAGGGATCTCATCCACCGTTCAATTGCCGCCACAATCACCTTTTCAGCCATTGCCGTGTCCTGGATTTTAATCGCTTCCAGGATATCTTTCAGGCATTTGAGGATGGTTTCTTTTTTTTCTACGTTAAGACTCATACAATAAAACAGAATATATAAAGGTTCATAAGTCTGAACGAGCATTGGATAATAAATATTTCCG
>CAYWRB010000236.1:0-4940 GCA_964460025.1 uncultured Hungatella sp. | reverse complement strand
ACAGCATGTCCTTTAAATACTCCGCCACATACTTATCATAGGAAATTCCTCCTGTCAGGATAATGGCATCCACCTTTCCCTTAAGAACCGCCGCCATAGCTCCCGCCGTCTTCCCAATCTCATAAATCATGGCATCATAAATCAGCTTGGCATATGTATTCCCTTCTGCAATCATTTTCCCCACTTCTCTTGCATCCGAGGTTCCAAGATGGTCCACAAGGCCTCCTGTCTTTGTCACCTTGTCCCTCATTTCCTTTTCCGTAAATTTCCCGGAAAAGCACATGGCAATCACATCCTTCACCGGCAGCTGTCCGCAGCGGGTAGGAGCCATAGGCCCGTCGCCGTTGGCAATATCATTGGAGTCCACCATCCGCCCCTGCCTGTGGGCCGTCACCGAGATTCCCCCTCCGATATGGCAGATAATCAGATTCAGCTCCTCATATGGCCTTCCGATTTTCTCTCCGTACCGAATCCCAATCTCCTTCTGATTCAATGCGTGAATCCTGCTCTCCCGGTAAATGCCCTTAAGCCCTGTCACCCTGGCCTCGTCACAGAATTCATCCACATCCGGCGGATTCACCACAAAAGCCGCTCCCCCGTACTCCTTAGAAAATGCATCCGCCAGCTGCGCTCCCAAGGTAGCCGGATGCTTCACCGTATATCCCTCTCTGGCATGCTCTAAAAGCTTTTCCTCCACCTTGTAAACGCCGCCCTCCACATTCACCAGGCCGCCTCCCCTGGCAGAAAATGCATCCACACCCTCCAGAGTCTGCCCGGCCGCCTCCAATTTCTCTAAAATCGTCTCCCTGCGGTATTCAAACTGGTCGCTGATTTCCTTAAATGTTTTCAATTTCTCCGCATCATGAGTGACATTTTCAGAGAAAGTCTCCTTCCCTCCTTCAAACATGGCAATTTTCGTAGATGTAGAACCAGGATTGATTGCAAACACCTTATACTCTTTCATAATAACACTTCTCCTTCCATCAATATACAACACATCATTTTCATCTCTGTTTCCCCTGCACGTTTTAAATCCAGCCATAAATTCATCGAATCCTGCCCGGCTTTAACCGAAAACAAACCTAAATTTCCACCTGCTTCGTTGTCGTCGGTCAACGATGCCACCGCAGAGTCTGCCCCAGCGAAGCGAGGGCATCGCCTCCCTCCGCCGCCTTGCAGACTGAAAATTCATTCTGCGTCATTTGGCTGAAAGTAAATGTGTCAGCACACTAGAAGAGGGTATCCTATGATTTCCATATGAGTACTTGGAGGCCAAAGCGCAGTACAGGCTTTCACCCAGCGCCAGCATGTCCAGCAGGAAACCATATGATACCCTCTCCTGGCGGGTCTTCGGCGAATCTTTGATGGCCTACTGGCAAACCTTTTTCAGACCTTATGTAGCCCTTCGCCAGTTCTCCCATGAATCTTCAACGCCTCCGGCCCCATCTATCAATTGGCAGAAAATAGATTTCAATTTAGTGGAACAGCGGATACAAAAGCCCAATCCAGATAACCATCAGCGCCCCACCGATTCTGGTAGAAATCGAGGCAAATGCAAGGAGATTCATACGATTGGCTGCCGACAAAACCGCCAAATCCCCGGAACCGCCGATATTACAGCAGCAAAGCCCCGCCGTAACGCCTGCCTCATAAGACCACAGCCCGGAAATCCTGCCGAAAATCATAGCCCCGATAAACGCTCCCAGCACTGCCATAATAATCACCACAAATGCTCCCACGCTGAAGAACTCAGCCAGTGTGGCAAACTTAAGAGAGTTGATACCAATCCCTGCAATCAGCATAGGAAGCAGAGATTTCAGTGCAAAATTCATGGAATACACGCAGTTGTCGCCGATGCTGTCCGGAATAATCCCGGTACATTTAATGATAATTCCAAAAATAATGGTCCATGCCAGTCCCGGAATCACGCTGAGCCCCGGAAGCCGTCCGAAAATATTTCCCAGCAGATACAGACAGAAACTCATAAAAATACCGGACCCCAGTGCCACATAATCTGCCGAAGTAGCAGGACGCTTCTCCCCTTCCGTCTGTACCGTGGCTCCCTTGGCACGAAGGATATCACCGCCGCCGTTCATCCCCGGCATTTTCGCAGTAACCGCGCCTCCTACCGCAGCCATAACCACTGCAAGTACGTTGGCGATTGAGGCATAGCACAGAAACTGTCCTGCCATAGGAGTCATATCCGTGCCGGATAAGCTGGTATAAAGCGCCGGCAGCGTGGTCATGGCTCCGCCGGAACCGCCGGACATACAAGGCGCTCCGATGTTGAACAGTGCCTCAGGCACTCCAAACCCGGTGATAAGGCCGGCCACCATGCAGAATCCCAAAGCAAACAGCTGGCTTCCCAAAATAGTCGGCATATATCTTGCCGTTGCCCCAAGCAATACCTTCCTGTCCATTACCAATATGGAACCTACCAGCAGCATGGCGATATAAGCATCCTGAAAACCGCCGGACATCAGCACTTTGGTTCCATTTACCAGCGTCTCCGGAACCAGACCTACATAGTTCAGGAAGGACGCCCCTAAAAGCGGAAGAAGACACGCGCCGCCCAGATAATTATTTACAATGGGAATCGTATTTCCCAGCCAGAAGAAGATGCCCCCTACGGCCATCAAAAATGCAATGGTCATAATAAAGCTGGTGGCTACATAACTTCCCGCATCATTGGAATAAATCTTTACCGTAGGCATAAATCCCAGATAAGTACAAGCCATAACAATCACAAAAAACGGAATAAAATACTTTGCGGACAATCCGCAGACCTTAAAATTAATCTTCTTTTCCATGAGTATACCCCCTTTATTTTCCTACCAACGCCGCCAGAACGATAGACATATATTTGTCATCCGCGCTGGCCGCCCGTGATACCAGAAGCACCGGAACCTTTGCCCCAAGAACGACTCCGCCGGTCCTTCCGCCTCCTGCTACCGTAATACTCTTTGCCGCAATATTGCCGCTTATCAAATCCGGAACCACTAAAAGATCCGCATCCCCTGCCACCGGGCTTAAATACCCCTTGATTTTCGCAGACTCTGGGTCCATGGCTAAATCGTAACTGATAGGCCCTTCAATCACACATCCTTCTACACCCTCCTCCTTGATTTCAGCTGCCTCCACCGTTTCCTTCATCTTGGGATTCACCTTTTCCACCGCCGCAAGCACCGCTACCTTCGGTTCTTTAACTCCCAGCACATGGAATGCCTCCACCGCATTGGCGATAGCCGCCTTCTTCTGCTCCTTTGTGGGATAAGTCAACAGCGCCGGGTCCGTAATGGCAAAAACCTTATGATAATAAGGACTTTCCATAAACGCAACCAGACTCATAGTATCCCTTTTCCTGATGCCGGTCTCTCTGTTTACCAACACCTTCATCAGGGCTCCCGTCTCCGTCTTCCCCTTCATGATGCAGTCCACTTCCCCTGCTTTGGCCATATCCGCCGCCCTCTGAATACTCTCACCCGGATCTTTGATATCAATAATCTCCATATCCTCAGGAGATATTTCCATTTCCTTTAAAATCCTCTCAATCTCTTCCCTGTCTCCGATAAGCACCGGCTCCACCATGCCGTCCCTCCATGCATGGCTGACGGCTTCCAGCGTGTGTTCATCCTGAGCCGGCACCACTGCCACCCGGCGCTTTACAGGTATGGCGCGAAGCATGTCCTTCAGTTGTTCAAAATTCCTAATCACAGCGTTCTACCCCTCTTTCCCGGGACTGCCTCCCAAGGCAGCCCCGCTTAATACCTCGTTCTTTCTAAATACCCTGTCCCTTCTAAATCTCTTGTTCTTTCCGAATACCCTGTTCTCTCTAAACGCTCTCTTCTTTTCAAGCACCCTGTTCTTTCTAAATGCTCTGTTCTTTCTAAATCATCCTGTTCTTCCCATGAGCCCTGTTCTTTCTAAACACCCTGTTCTTTCCAAGTGCTCTGTTTTTTCTAAGCACCTTGTTCTTTCTGAGCGCCTCATCCTTTCAATCCCGTCACACCTCTACAGCCACATTCCTGTGGTCTGTCACCACACCCGCAATAGCCGTAGCCGCCGCCACTGCCGGGCTGCACAGATAGCTTAAAGTCTTCTTCGTCCCCTGCCTTCCGATAAAATTCCGGTTGGCCGTAGACAGAATCCTCTCGTCATCGGTCATAAGCCCATAAGGCATTCCACAGCAAAGCCCGCAACATGGATGGCAGATAACGCCTCCCGCCTCAATAAATGTCTTAATATACCCTGCCTCAATGGCCTGCTTAAAAATCGTATTGGTAGCCGGAACCACCACAAACCGAAGCCCCTTTGCAACCTTTTTCCCCTTAAGGATTTCAGCTGCCACCGCCATATCCTCGATACTCCCGTTGGTACAGCTCCCCAGGTAAACCTCATCAATTTTAGTCCCCATAACCTCACTGACAGGATGCACATTGTCCACGCCCTGAGGGCAGGAAAGCTGAGGCTCCAGCCCACTGACATCATAAGTCAGCACCTTTTCATAATTTGCCTCCTCATCCACGCAGATCCAGTCAATGTCCTTAAGCTCCATCCCGTAATACTCCGCCGTCTTCTCATCCGCCTCAAACAAACCGCACTTTGCCCCTGCCTCCAGCGCCATATTGGCCACCGTAAACCTTTGCTCCATGCTCATCTCATGGGCTGCCGGTCCCGTAAACTCCAGAGACTTGTACTGCCCTCCGTCAGCCTTAATATCCCCCAGAATCTTCAAAATCACATCCTTTGACATGACCCCGTCCTGCAGATGGCCATTGAGCACAATCTTAATCGCCTCCGGCACCTTAAACCACAATTCCCCGGTAATCAAAGCCGCCGCCATTTCCGCCGTGCCGATTCCGCTGCAGAAATTGCCCGCACCGCCATATGTAGTCGTATGGCTGTCCGTAGCCGTAGCAATCTCCCCCGGTTTTGCATAC
>CAYWRB010000235.1:0-4995 GCA_964460025.1 uncultured Hungatella sp. | reverse complement strand
AAGCAATTGGGAAAAGAAGAGAACACTTGATTGCTTTTTTCGTATTTTTTTTGTATACTAATAAGGCGGCTTTTTGATGCGTCATGGAAAGGAGGCAAAAGGACTGATGGCTGGGACAAAAACAAGCGGAAAAAATACGACAAAAAAAGGCCAAAAGACATCAGGAACAAAGAAAACAAACCGGACTCAGGTACAAAAGCAGGAGGAAGGATTTCTCCGGTCCGAGGTTTTGATCATTGTGTCTTTTGCTTTTTCTGTCTTATTATTTTTAAGTAATTTTCGTCTTTGCGGGATTGCAGGAGACTATTTGAGAATGGCACAGCTTGGAATTTTCGGTATGATCGGATTTGTTGTGCCTGTTATTTTATTTGTGGGGACATGCTTTGGGCTGGCCAATCAAGGGAATCCCATTGCCACCTTAAAGCTGGTGTCCGTGATTTTAGCTGTCATCGTTTTATGTGGATTGGCGGAGATGTTTTTCGGTGAGGGATTTAAGGAAGAGCAGAAAGCGATGGAGGCTTTTTTCCGTTCCCGGGAAAACGGTGCGGGAGGCGGCTTTGTGGGAGGCCTTCTGGTTATGCTGCTGGGTTCTGTCTTTGGTACCATAGGGACCTATCTGGTTCTCCTGGTGCTTCTGGTGATCTGCGGAGTCTGCATTACGGAACGGTCTTTGGTGGCTTTGGTGAAAAAGGGAGGCGGCAAGGCTTACCAATATGCCAGGGAGGATGTGGCCAGAAAGCGAGTGATTCATGAGGAGAGGAAAGAAGAGAGAAAGAGGCTGAAAGAAGAGCAGAAGCTTCGGGGTGTGAATCTAAGTTCCACAAAGCTGGATGCGTGGACGGAGGATTCAAACCTGCCGGAGGCGGATGAGGACTATGACCGGTATGAGGACTATGGAGACTATGATAGCTATGATAATTATGATAATTATGACAATTATGATACCCGTGATGAGTCTCCGGTATATGATGAGCCTTCTGTGACCGGTCATCAGACTCAGGCAGCCCGATATTCACAGGAGAGTGAGAAGACGGTGTCTTCTGCGGACTTTTTTACCGGAACCATCAACAGAGGGGATTCGGGGAATGATCAGAAGCTGCATGTGCAGAGAGATATGCGGACGCTGGGAGAGATGGAAATCACGGATAATTACTGTGTGCCGTGGAATACCAAGACAGAGGATGCTGGAGAAGAGTATGAGGAAGATTCCTTGCAGGCGTCGGAGTTTGACGACTGGGCAGGCAAATTCCGGAAGGCGGATGCAGAGGAAGAGTATGAATTTTCCCAGCCGGATGAGTTTTATGAGGACGAAACGGATGAGGCTCTGGGGTCGGATGAGGCTTTTGCAAAAGAGCCAGGGGGATATGAGGCTGATGAGCAGCTCTATGGGACGGGTGAGTCCTATGAACTTGATGAGTCCTATGGGACGGGTGAGTCCTATGAGCTTGATGGGCAGCCCTATGGGACAAATGAGTCCTATGAGCCTGATGGGGCTTATGAAGATGAGGAAGAGGAAGAGGCGTATGACAGCCGGACTCTTTCCGAAATGAATAGGGCAGGCGTTGGAAGCGCTGGTGAATTCTCCATTCCCCAGGAAAGCAGACGGGTGGTTACGTCCACGGGAAAAATAATTGAAAGCGACACGGAAGCGCTGAAAAAGAAGTTGGAAAAAAGGCGGGAGGAGGCTGTGGAAGCAGGTGATGTGGTTATTCCCAGCCAGTTGAAGGAAGAAATGCAGATTCGGAAGGAGTACCAATTTCCATCTGTGGAGCTTTTAAAGAAGGGAAAGGTTTCTTCCAATTCCGCTTCGGATCAGGAATATCGGGAAACTGCCATAAAACTGCAGCAGACTTTAAGAAATTTCGGAGTCGGGGTGACCGTAACCAATGTAAGCTGCGGACCATCGGTAACCAGATATGAACTGCATCCGGAACAGGGAGTGAAGGTCAGCAAAATCGTAGGCCTGGCAGATGACATTAAATTAAATTTGGCTGCCGCCGACATTCGAATCGAGGCTCCCATTCCTGGAAAATCCGCAGTGGGGATCGAAGTCCCCAACAAGGAAAACCATGTGGTTTATTTAAGGGAGCTTTTAGAATCTGAGGAGTTTCAGAATCATAAATCCAAGCTGGCCTTTGCCGTGGGCAAGGATATTGGCGGTCAGGTCGTGGTGACGGATGTGGCCAAGATGCCTCATCTTCTGATTGCAGGCGCCACCGGGTCCGGTAAATCCGTGTGTATTAACACCTTGATCATGAGCCTTATCTATAAATCGGATCCCAATGAAGTGAAGATGATCATGATTGACCCAAAGGTGGTGGAGTTAAGTGCCTATAACGGAATTCCTCACCTGCTGATTCCGGTGGTAACCGATCCCAAAAAGGCTTCCGGAGCTTTAAACTGGGCGGTGGCAGAAATGATGGACCGATATCAGAAGTTTGCTCAGTACAATGTCCGCAACCTGCAGGGCTACAACGCAAAAATCGATGGGCTTAAAGATATAGAGGATGACAACAAACCGCAGAAAATGCCGCTTATTGTTATTATCGTGGATGAACTTGCGGATTTGATGATGGTAGCACCGGGAGAGGTGGAGGATGCCATCTGCCGTCTGGCCCAGCTGGCCCGTGCGGCAGGAATCCATCTGGTGATCGCTACACAGAGGCCGTCGGTCAATGTTATTACCGGACTGATCAAAGCCAATGTGCCCTCCAGAATTGCATTTTCCGTGTCTTCCGGCGTGGACTCCAGAACCATCATTGACATGTACGGCGCAGAGAAGCTTCTGGGAAAGGGAGATATGCTGTTTTATCCTTCCGGCTATCAGAAGCCTCAGAGGGTTCAGGGAGCGTTTGTGTCTGATCAGGAGGTTTCCGGAGTTGTAGATTTTTTGACGGCTCAGAATGCGGAACCCATGTATCAGAAGGAAATTGAGAGCCAGATCGCCGCGCCGATGTTTGCAGGAGCTGCGGAGCCAAAGGGCAGCGGCAGGGATGAATATTTTGCCCAGGCCGGGAAATTTATTATCGAAAAAGAAAAAGGCTCCATCGGTATGCTGCAGAGGATGTTTAAGATTGGTTTTAACCGGGCGGCCAGAATCATGGATCAGCTGGCGGAAGCCGGGGTTGTGGGAGAAGAGGAAGGTACCAAGCCCAGAAGGGTGCTGATGACGTTGGAAGAATTTCAAGAGATGTTGAACCAGGAAAGCTAAAAATAAAGGAGGATCAGTTAATGAAGACAGATATTCAGATTGCCCAGGAAGCAAAGATGCTTCCCATCAAGGATGTTGCGGCCTCTTACGGAATCGGAGAGGATGAACTGGAGTTTTATGGCAAGTACAAGGCAAAACTTACGGATGAACTTTGGCAACAGGTAAAAGACAGACCGGATGGGAAGCTGGTTCTGGTGACTGCCATCAATCCGACTCCTGCCGGTGAAGGGAAGACTACCACCAGCGTAGGACTGGGAGATGCCTTGAAACGTCTTGGAAAAAAGACGCTGATCGCTTTGCGGGAACCGTCTTTAGGGCCCTGTTTTGGAATCAAGGGCGGCGCCGCCGGCGGCGGTTATGCTCAGGTGGTTCCTATGGAAGATTTAAATCTTCATTTTACAGGGGATTTTCATGCCATTACGGCGGCCAATAATCTGTTAGCCGCTCTTTTGGACAACCACATCCATCAGGGGAATGCTTTGAGGATTGATACCAGGCAGATCCTCTGGAAACGCTGTCTGGATATTAACGACAGGGCTCTGCGCAATATTGTGGTAGGACTGGGGGCAAAGGCAGATGGTTTCGTGAGGGAGGACCATTTTGTGATTACCGTGGCTTCCGAAATTATGGCGATCCTGTGTCTGGCCAATGACATGGAGGATTTAAAACAACGTCTTGGAAGAATTATTGTGGCATATAATTATGATGGGGAACCGGTGACAGCCAGGGATTTACACGCGGTAGGCGCCATGGCCGCACTTTTGAAGGATGCCATTAAGCCGAATATGATCCAGACCCTGGAGCATACGGGAGCCCTGGTCCATGGAGGGCCTTTTGCCAATATTGCTCATGGATGCAACAGTGTGAGGGCCACGAAGACTGCCTTGAAGCTGGCGGATATTGTGGTGACAGAGGCCGGGTTCGGCGCGGATTTAGGTGCGGAGAAATTCCTGGATATCAAGTGCAGGAAGGCAGGCCTTAAGCCGGATGCAGTGGTTCTGGTGGCTACGGTCAGGGCATTAAAGTACAATGGCGGCGTACCGAAAAATGATCTGGGAACCGAGAACCTGGATGCTTTGAAGAAGGGAATCGTGAACCTGGAAAAGCATATTGAGAATATACAAAAGTATGATGTTCCGGTGGTGGTGACCCTGAACTCCTTCGTGACAGATACGGAGGCGGAGTATCAGTTTGTAAAACAGTTCTGTGAGGAGAGAGGCTGTGAGTTTGCCCTGTCAGAGGTGTGGGGCAAAGGTGGAGAAGGCGGAGAAGCGCTGGCTAAAAAGGTGATTGAGACGCTGGAGACGAAAGAGAGTCATTATCATCCTCTTTATCCGGATGATATGAGTCTTAAGGATAAGGTGGATACGGTTGCCAGGGAAATCTATGGGGCGGACGGAGTGGCTTATGCTCCGGCGGCGGCTAAGGCTATGGCCAGAATTGAGGAAATGGGATTTGGGAATCTGCCGGTTTGTATGGCAAAGACTCAGTATTCCCTGTCTGACGATCAGACGAAGCTTGGCAGGCCGGAAGGGTTTGTTATTAATGTAAGGGATGTCTATGTGTCGGCAGGGGCAGGGTTTGTGGTGGTGATTACGGGAGCTATTATGACTATGCCGGGACTGCCTAAGAAGCCAGCGGCGGATAATATTGATGTGAATGAGGATGGGTTGATTACGGGGTTGTTTTAAGATTGCTTTAATCGTGTAAGGGCCGCCCGGAGAGAGCGTGATATCTTTTCCTCCTGGGCACGCTTGCGCTACATGAAGGTCTCCGCTCCGCTG
>CAYWRB010000234.1:0-5040 GCA_964460025.1 uncultured Hungatella sp. | reverse complement strand
CGAAACATTGCCTTTTCAATCAGAAAGAAGAGAGTTTAACATAACGGTTCCCAATATGAAAGGTAAAACAGCGTATCTTGCCTGTCCGGATTTTGACCAGCAAGAGGTATATAATTGGAAACATTACCACAATGAAAAAATGATAGAATTGGAAAATGAAATATACAAGCATCTTACGGAACTGGACAGAACCAGGGACGCATTAAGTTATAACGGCGGGATTGAAACCGTAAACGGGACAGAGGGAATCTGCTATTCCGTTCATTCCGTAATCGGCGAAAATGCCACCTACTGGACAATAAATGACCAACTGATTACCGACGGCGACTTTGAAAGCAGAGATTTTGAAATCTGGATTTCCTTAGACAAACCATATCAGATTTTAATCAATGATTATCAGTCAGGGGAATATACCGATGACTATTCCATTATCAGCAGACAAGACTAGTGCTCCAAATTTTTAGCCCCTGCGCAATAGCCTGAAATCTTAATGCCAAACAGGCCGCATAAGCCTCCAGGTCTCTCAACCTGTATCTTATCCGGCCTGTTTTATCACAAATCTCCTACCCTCCAGGCAAGCATCCGTCTTACAATCCGCCTCACCCCCACCATCTATGCCGTCTCATAAATCCTGCACAAATACTGTCCAATCTCAACCAAATGCTTCAGCTGGCCTTCCCGCAGTTCATCCGGCAGCCTCTTTGTCATGTTATGTATTTCATAAGTAAAATCATTTTGGTATCCAATCTGTTTCAACGTTTTCATAATGGATACCCAGTCAATGGTTCCGTAGAAGGGAGCCAGATGTTCATCCCAGTCCCCGTTATTGTCCGCTACATGAACGGCCTTCAAACGGTTTCCAATCTGGCACAGCCAGTAAGGCTGTTCCACACCGGCCAGATGAGCGTGGCCGAAATCCCAGCAGATGCCCAGATTTTTTTGATTCGCAGTGTCAACCAAATCAATCAGCTCTTCCGCCGACCCGGAAAACCGCCGCATCTCTTTATCCGGCACATTCTCCACAGCCAAACCGATTCCGGCCTGCTCCGCCTGTTCCAGATGAGGCTTTAAATATTCCAGATTGGCCGCTTTGGATTTTGCATAGGAATAATTCATATGGTCATAGACACTTCCCGTATGAAGCACTGCCCACCGAACCCCTAACCGCCCTGAGGCAATAATCCCTCTCCGCACCAGCTCTTCCTTCCATTCCCGCCCCTCAATGTCTCTGTCGCATACATTGTAAAACTCCAGATGGGATTGGGAAAATTCGATTCCCATGGTTTCCGCCAGGATTTTTAATTGTTCCGTTTTCTCTTCCCACCGGTCAGAGGCCAGGTATCTTCCCGGCAGTCCCTGGTCGCAAAGGTTCAAATCAAATACTCGGAATCCTGCCGCCGCACACCTTGTCAGGCACTGTTCCAAATCAATTCCTCCCGGCACTCCCGGAACCGCATCCATAATATTCGTAGAGGTTGATAATCTCATTTCATTCCATCCGCCCCTTTATTGATTTGCCAGATTATAGTCTTCCAGTGCCTGGTTGCATGCCTGGGCCATGGAAGCCACCGCCGAGTCGATATCCGAGGTTCCGTCCAGGACAGACACAATCCCGTCCTTTACGAATCCGGATATGGCTCCTCCCACACCGCACATAGGCTCCTGTATATTGATATTGGAATCATGAAGCTGATTGGCTCCCACCGCGTATAACGGGTTCTCCTTTAAAAATGCTTTATACTCCTCCAATTCGTAGGTTGCCGGAATTGCCGCCAGGTAACCGGTACTTGTATGCCATTCCATCTGGATTTCCGGAGAATACAGATATTTCAGGTATTCGTATACGGCAGCCAGCTTGTCGGCGTCGCCTTTGTCTATGGGATACAGCGCCGAGCCGCCGCAGCTGACGCCGCCCAAAGAAGAATCATTTACCTTGGGCAGATAGGCAACTCCCACCTCAAACTTTCCGGCAGCCAGCTCGTTCATACCAAAAATATCCGCCGAAGAAGCCAGTGTTATGGTGATATTTCCTGCGCCGAAATTATTCTTCCGGTCATCTTCCAGATACTTAAAGGAACCTGCCTGGCATGCCGCCTGGTATTCCGTGAGAAATGTCTTCATGGTGTTGTTGGTGTCAAACTCCACTTTTGTCATACTGGCACTGTGTCCGTTGTCATTGTCGCCAAATAAGGAATATCCTTTTCCGTCCATATCCTGCTGCCCAATCCAGCTGGACAGAGGCCATGAATCCAAAAGCACTCCAAATCCGTACTGGGTTATGGTATCTCCATCCTTCTTGGTCAGCTTGGCAGAGTATTCTCCCAGCTCCTTAATTGTTTTGGGAGGCGCCTCCGGGTCTAACCCTGCTTCCTTAAAAGCATCCTTATTGTAATACATGCAAATGGTAGACGGAGCATAGGGAAGTCCCACAACCCGATTTTCGCAAGTCAGGGCCTTGATAGCCGCAGGCTCAAAGTCATCGATTCCCAAACCAATCAGATTCTGGTCCAGAACATCCTGGGCTTTTACCACAACGTCAATCCCCTGCATATATCCGGTTTCTCCCGCAGGGCAGAAGGTTAAATCCGGCATATTCTTAAAATCATTGGCCTGAAAAGCCGCTTTCAGTTTCTTTGCAAGGTCAGCATTGGCTCCCTGATACACGGTAGAGACCCGAATTCCTTTTTCTTTTCCCACAGTCTCATTAAATCCGTTGGCAATCCGCTCCACGGTTTCCCCGTTCACGCCTCCCATGGGATGCCAAAGGGAGATTTCAATCACCGTGCCGTCACCTCCCGCTGTGGATGAGCCGGAATTTGCCTCCCCGGTGCCTTTGGTATCAGATGCCGCCGCTTCGCCGCCGGCGTTTGTGCTGTTCTGCGATGTGTTGCTTCCACAGCCGGTCATCCCGGCAATCAGTGACATGGCTGCCGCTATGGCAATGATTCGTGTCTTCATTCTTTTCTTCATAATAGCTCCTTTTCTTTTCTGTTTATTTTTATCTTTATCTTTTACCCCTTTACCGCACCGGCTGTCATACCCCGGACAATATAGCGCTGGCTGATGAGGAAGATAACAACTGCAGGAAGCAGCGCCACGCAGGATGCGGCCATGATTGGGCCATAAGACTGCTGCTCCGCCGTATTTAGCATGGTGATTCCCACCTGAACCGTCCTCATTTCCTCCGCATTGGTAATCAAGAGAGGCCACAGGTAAACATTCCACAGCCCCACAAAAGAGTTCAGGCTGATGGTGGTGATAATAGGCTTAACCAGAGGAATTACAATGCTGACCAAAAACTTAAGGCTGCTGCATCCGTCCATCAGCGCGGCCTCATGGAGGGATTTTGGCAGTGACAGCATGGACTGCCGCATCATAAATACGTAATTGGCATGTACCAGATAGATAATCACCAGCCCCAGGTATGTATTCATGATTCCCATACGTGATACCGTCAGATAATTGGTCAGAATAATGGCATCCCCCGGAATCATCATGGTGCCCAGAATCACGTAAAACAGGAAATTCTTTCCTTTAAAGTCATAGAAACAGAACGCAAAGGATGCGGTAACTGCAGTAATCAGCCTTCCCAGGGTTCCAAGGAGGGACACAACCAGGGAATTCAGCAAAAACCTGAGCATCTGGGTCTTGGTAAAAATGGTAATATAATTCTCCAGATAGCCAAAGGAACGAGGCAGAACCTTAGGCGGAGGCGTAGTTATCTCCGCCGCGTCCATAAAGGACAGCCCGGCCGCATAGATAATGGGGAATATCAAAAGGATTCCCAGGGCCAGCTTTAACAGCCCTCCCAGGTTGAAATATAAGGCTTCCCGTTTTTTTCTACTCATAGAACACGCTCCTTTTCTCCATCCGGAAATTCAGAATCATAAGCCCCAGCACCAGGACAAACACAACCACTCCCAGGGCATATGCCGTACTGTAGTTGGAATTGTTGTAAGCCAGATTGTACATCCGGTAAATCAGTGTTTCCGTAGAGCCTCCCGGCCCTCCCTGAGTCAGAATCAGGACAAGGCGAACCATAATCATGGAAGACACGGACAAGGTGCAGAACAGATAAAACAGGGACGGCGAAATCAGTGGCAGCATAATCAGCCGGATTTTCTGCAGCTTGCTGGCGCCCTCCACATCTGCCGACTCCAGCACGTCCTCCGGAAGTCCCCGGATAGCCGCCGTCAGATAAATATAGCTGAATCCCAATTCCGTCCAGATTAATATGATAGTCAATGCCGGCAATGCATACCGTTTATCTGTCAGCCAGTTGATGTTCAGTCCAAAGGTAGAATTGATGATGCCCAGGGACGGATTAAACAGCATCTGGAAGATTTTTCCGGCTACTGCTGTGGAGACTGCCATGGAAAGGCAGAACAGGGTTTCATAGACCCGGCTGAACCGGCTTTTCTTGTCGGAAATCAGTGCCAATACAAGGCTTAACCCTATGGTCGAAGGCACCATCATGACCAGATGCTTCAGCGTATTAAACAGGGCCCGGTAGAATCCTTCATCAGAAAAAATCCTGATATAGTTTTTCAAGCCGGTAAATTGGGAGAAACTTCCGTACCTGTCAATGAGAAAAAAGCTTCCGGCCACTGTTTTTGCAAAGGGATAGTAAACAAACAGTCCCAGCAGGATAAGCGTGGGAAGCAGAAAAAGATAGGGCTCTATCTTTTTAGTGAACTTTTTCATGCTCATTTTCCTCCGTTCGTAATTTTTCTCTATTATAGACCACAGCCGGGCCTTGGACTATGTTTATCCTCTTTATAACATTGCAAATCATGCCCTCTAAAAGCCGGCACTCCATATGGGATTTTGGCATTTTCATGGCATTTTCATCTCAGTATTGACATTATGCAGGATATTATTTAGGATATTTATACAAAGAAACTCTGATTTCTGCCTTTGTTTTATCGGAATCATTCACAAAAGGAGGAGGGGCAAAAATGCAAAGAAAGGTACATCCCAGCCGGTTCTATCCCAAACCGCAGATGCAGGGAAAACCATTTGATATCTACTATAATTATG
>CAYWRB010000233.1:0-5057 GCA_964460025.1 uncultured Hungatella sp. | reverse complement strand
TTATTTATAAGGAAAAACGGTACATTCTTTGCATAGCTTTCTACTTTGCATAGGGCGATGGTTGGGGATCCGTTTTTGCTGACTCTGCCAAGAACGGAGGGAACCACTCCGTCCCGTCCCATAGAAAAGAGGACACGGGGGCCGGTGGTAATCCACCCGTTTACCGTACTTAAGCATGCAAGTTCCCCTGCCACACAGATCAGCAGCGCGCCTGCACTGGTAAACTGCAATGCCGCATCTACCGGCGGCGAGGAAGACTCCGCAAGGACAGATCCTGGCAGCTGGGCATTCATGGCATAAGAGAACAGGGTATACAGAAGGCCGCATGTAATCAGACTGGAAATGATGGCCTTGGGAATATCTTTGCCGGGATTCTTGAATTCCTCAGCCATAGCTGGAATGGTGGACCATCCGCCATAGGAAAGAATACATACAGATGCTGCCTGAAGCACGGATTTGGGCCCGTTGGGCATGAATTCTGTCAGCAGCTCCGGCTTGGCATGGGTGAGAGAACCGGTAATGAAAATCAGCATTGCGCCGATGATGCCAAAGGTAGTGATCATCTGGAACGCTTTGCTCCCCTGCATTCCTCGTGCATTCAGGCACGTAAGGATCAGAATAATCACCACCGCCGTGATGTTATCCGGCAGAGGATTTGTAATGTTTGCAAAGGACAGTACCTTGGACAGATACTGGGCACAGGTGATGGCAATAATTGCCGGCCCAAGTCCCTGGGAACCCCACATGGCCCAGCCACTGAAAAAGGACAGAAAATCTCCTGTTTTTCCGCCAATGGCATATTGCGGATGTACATTGGCTCCGCCTGCTTTTGTACATACGGATGAAATCTCACTGATACATAATGCAATAATGATTACCACCATTGCAGCAAGGGCAAAGCCCAGACATGCCGCCGGCCCTGCAATACCGGATATTTGTCCGCTGATCATAAAAATAGAAATCCCGATCATACCGCCTGTGCTGATTGCCCATCCATTAACTGCTGTCAGGGACTTGCTCAGTTGTTTATTATTTTCTGGATTCGCCATAGTTTTTCTCCCAAATGAAATGAAATAAATATTAAATTTTTCCCAGTAACATTTCAGGTGTTTCTTTGAACATTATGTTGATCACACTTTCATCAATTCCTTGGGATAACAGGGTTTTGACGAAATTGCGGATGCTGCTGTCATGCTCATTGCCAGGCTGTCCGGCATCGCTTGTGATTACCAGGTGGTTCGCTCCCTTCTCCCGGATCAAATCCTTCATCAGCCGGAAGGAATAATCAAAGGCAATCACCCAGTCCTGCATTCCTGGCCACGGCACACAGGAGGCAGATGCAAATTCAAGATAGGCGCCCAGGTCAATCATTTCCCTTGCCTCATCAGGGGAGATGATGGTTAATTCCTGAGTGCAGTGGTCAATGCAGACCTTAATATCCATGCCCCGCTTCCGGATATACCGCAGGATATCAAATTTCTCCGCATTGGATACATGGGAACAGGACAGGCAGGTTCTTTCGCCCTCGGTATTATTGTTATATTCTGCCAGCAGCTCTAACACATCGATCATTTCCTTGGTCAATGTTCCATGTCCATCGCTTACGGATATTCCTCCTTCTTTGCCCAGAAGTTTGTATTGGTGCGCCGCATCTGAAGACGGAAGCCACACCATCTTGCATTTCCCGTATTCCAGGGCGCTTCTCACAGCAGCAACATTGATTCCCCCCACAGGATAATTCAGTACAATACCGCCAAAAAGTTGTACTGGGGTAAAGGAGATCCCCTGTGCCGCCTTTTCAGCAGCCATCCGATCCAGCATATCCTGGATAATAATGGCGCAGTTATTGACTTTTCCGTTAAGGTCCTTAAAAACCAGGGCTTTCATGTGGGCTTCGCTGGCAGATATGGCAGTTTCAACCAGAGTAGGACGCCCGGGCAGCCAGCCGCTGGAGGGTGCACCATGGAGATGAATATCAATTCCTCCTTCCAGTATCTTGCTGACTCGCTCTTTCTCAACCGGTTTTCCGGGGTTAAAATATTTGTACGGCCATACCGGATGTGTCCGCTTTTCCAACTCATCCTCCGTAATTACACGTCCAAATTTTTTACTTCCCCAATCTTCATACTGATTTGACATAAAATACCTCCTTTGACTTTTAATTACTAATAGTTTTGCTAGCTAACTATTGAAATCATAATAGCACATAATAGTTTTTATGTCAAATAGTTTTATAACAAAATTATTTTTAATAAAAACTATATTGACATAATCCGGACAGTTGGCAAATCTTATGAGAACATATGTTGCAATGTGTTCTTGTTTTCTGTCTTGAAATCAGTTATAATTGGAACCGTTAGTTAAAAAACTATATGGAATGGAACTGTTAAAATATGAACCAAGAACGTTTATATCAGATTTTACCGAAGTTATATGATGCCATGCGCAAGGATCTGGGCAGGAAAAAAGAATCCTGCGGCCTTTATCATGGGCAGCCCAGGATTCTGGATTTTCTGTACCGCAACGACGGATGTATGCAACGAGAATTTTGTGATGAATTTTCTCTGGAGGCATCCACTATAAGCAATCTCCTTGTCAGCATGGAAAAAGACGGTCTTTTACGTCGGGAACGCAGCCCGCTTTCTCCCCGCATGGTAAACGTGTATATCACAGAAGAAGGAAAGAAGGTTCAGAAGAAACTGGAACATGTATATGATCAGCTGGAGGAACAGGCGTTTCGTGGAATCTCTCAGGAAGAGCAGGAACAGATTCTTGCCGTCTTACAAAAAATCACAGGTAATTTTTTAGAGGAAAAAAGCTAAGACTCACCTGAGAACGTCCCCCTGGAAAATCTCGGTGCAGATCATGTTTACGGACGAAGAATTTGCCGTACTGGAAATAGCACTGGCAGGCCATAAGATTTACGGGCATAGAGGTCATGTGGAAATGGAAAGCTATTGTTTGTAGCTTTTAAGGATACCAGCGCAATGGCGGTGGCAAATATGAATTATATTGGTGAAAGGGATATGTCAATGGGATGACTGACCTTCAAAGTCCTGCCGCAGCCTTTCCAGAAACAGTTCTGCTGCCGAGGAAAATACCTGATATTTTTTCCAGACAATATCCAGGCCGGAATCCAGACGTGGATTAAGCGGCCGGAAACACAGGCTGCTGTCCTCGGATGTATTGGCAATCTTGTCAATAGTCACTGCGTAGCCGATTCCGGCGTCCACCATAATGGCGGCATTATAGACCAGATTAAAGGTAGTGACAATATTCAGCTTGTCAAAATCTTCCCCAAACCAGTCGGCAAATTCGTTTCCTGACCGTTCCTGGGAAATGGCCTGGCGGGAGCAGATCAATGGAACATCCAGCAGATCCTCTTTTCGGATGACGCTTTTTGCTGCCAGGGGGCTGTCCTTTCGCATGACTACGCCCCAGGTATCCTTTGCAGGAATGCTGATGTAATCGTATTTGGCAATGTTTGCAGGCTGGATCAGGATACCAAAATCCAGAAGTCCTTTGTCCAGACGTTCCGTCACATCCTCCGAATTGCCGCTGTAGAGATGGTATCGGATGCCGGGGTAGTCTTCCCGCAGTTCCTGGGCGACCTTTGCTACCAGCTTGACGGCATCCGTTTCTCCGCCTCCAATATAGATATCTCCGCCAATGGCATTTTCCATAAAGCTGAATTCAGCTTCTGTCTTATCTACCATAGATATGATTTCTTCCGCCCTTTTTCTCAAAATCATTCCCTCTGTGGTCAAAACCATACTGTGGCTGCCCCGGGTAAAAAGCTTTTGCCCCAGTTTTTCCTCCAGATCATGGATCTGCCGGGAGAGGGTGGGCTGTGTGACGTGCAGGAAATTGGCAGCGTTTGTGATGCTGCCTTCTCTGGCTATGGCCAGAAAATATCGCAAGACTCGGATTTCCATAGGTGCCTCCTGATGGCTGGTATAAAAAATTTATGGTTTCGTTATAGGTTTCATTATACAAAAAAGTGATATGCCTGTAAAGCAAAACATGAATTGCATAATGAGTATTTGCTATTTCATATATATATGTCTATAATAAAGCCAGAAAGAGGAGGTGGTCAGGTGGATGGAACGTCAGAGGATGCTCGTCTGCTGCGCAATCTAAAAGATGCAGGCTGCGACGAAACCACCATAGACAGGTATTTTCGTCTGCGGAAAGAAGGACGGGTGAAGGAGCAGTACCGGCTTCTCTCCATGCAGAGGGCACTGCTTCTGGATCGGGTACACGTCAGTCAGAGAATGGTAGACTGCCTCGACTATCTGGTTTATGAAATGAAGAAAGAAGAAAGCAAGAAAAACAACGTTTAATCTTAAGGAGGAATTGACCATGAATATGAATTTTAACTTTAACAATCCGACCAATCTGATCTTCGGAAGCGGCAGCCTGAACCAGTTGGGGGAGGAGATTGCCAAAAGGAAAGCCGGTGGTTTCCTTGGAGGGAAGGCTCTTCTGCTGATCTCCAACGGAAAGTCCACAAAGCTGAACGGCTCTTATGACCGGGTGATGGAGCAGCTCCATGAAGCCGGTGTGGAAGTTGCCGTATTCGATAAGATTATGGAGAACCCCCTGAAAAGCGCGGTAATGGAAGGGGCTGCCTTTGCAAAGGAAAATGGCTGTGATTTTATCCTGGCCCTCGGCGGCGGTGCCATTCTGGACTCTGCAGTGGCCGTTGCTGCTATGGCCACCAATCCCGGAGACCTGTGGGATTATGTGAATGGAGGTACCGGAAAAGGTCAGCCCCTTGTAAATCCCGGCTTACCGATTGTCACGGTTGCCACTTCTTCCGGCACAGGGTCGGAAGTCAACTGCTGGGGTGTAATCTCCAACCCGGAAACCAATGAGAAGATTGGCTTCGGCTATCCGGAACTGGTGCCGGTGCTGGCTATCGTTGACCCGGAACTGATGAAAACCGTCCCGGCAAAGTATACGGCTTATCAGGGCTTTGACGCGCTGTTCCACAATACGGAGGTAATGATTTCCAATGGAGTCAATATTTTAAGTGAAACCATTGCCCTCTCTGC
>CAYWRB010000232.1:0-5067 GCA_964460025.1 uncultured Hungatella sp. | reverse complement strand
CTTTCTATGGAGTTTCCTGGATTTGGGAAGCGAAGGAGAAACAGGAAAAGAGGAAAGACAGGTGACAGAAGGATGCAAAAACCATGAAAGAGACGGAATTTACGGAACTTACGATTCTTATGCCCTGCCTTAACGAGAGCAGGAGCCTTGGGTGGTGCCTTAAGGAGGGAAAGGAGTATGTGAGAACAAGCGGTATTTCGGCGGAAATTGTGGTTGCGGATAACGGAAGCACGGATGAGTCCTGCAGGATTGCCAGGGAATGGGGAGCAAGGGTGGTAGAGGTTTCAAAGAAAGGATACGGCAATGCCCTGATAGCCGGAATTGGGGAGTCAAAGGGGAAGTATATCATTATGGGAGATTGTGACGGCAGTTATGATTTTTCTCAGTGCGGTTTGATTCTTGAGAAACTTCGGGAAGGGTATGGGCTTGTGGTGGGCAACCGCTATCAGGGAGGAATCGAGAAGGGGGCTATGCCTTTTTCGCATCGGTATTTTGGAGTTCCGCTTCTGTCTCTCATGGGGAGATGGAGGTATCAGGTGGAAATCGGAGATTTTCACTGCGGAATCAGAGGATTTGACCGGGAGAAGGCGTTAGGGCTGAAGCTTACGTGCGGCGGAATGGAATTTGCCACGGAAATTATCGGGAAGTTTGCCAAGTCGGGAGAGAAGATTTGCCAGGTTCCTGTGAGACTGCGGCGGGATTTAAGAGACGGGCCTTCTCACCTGCGGGCCATTCCGGATGGGTGGAGGCATGTGAGATTGATGCTCTCCCGGGATGGGTGAGAGATTTTGCGGGTCAGGTGAGAAAGTATATGTTAGGAGGATTGTGCGGTGAAGAAAAGATGGAAAGGGCTGTGCGCACTGTGGATGGTATTGGTTTTGGTGATTGGTGCCGTTCCTGTGACAGGGGCTGCAGAGGGTATGCCTGAACAGGCCCCGGTGGCAATAGATGGAGCAGTGGAAGATGGCGGAGGGCAGACTCCGGCAGATTCCGGTGCAGAGGGGAGTCCTTCGGAGATAAGGTCGGAAACCAGCAGTTCGGAGACGGAGAGTACGGAACTGGAAGAGAGCGAAAGCACGGAGCGTTCTGAGAAAACGGAAACAAGTGCGGAGAGTTCTGCGGAAGACGGAAACGGGGAGGAACCGGGACAGGGCAGGGAGACGGAGGAACCGGATAACGGAACAGGAAGTTCAGAAGCAATAGAAGGGTCAGCGGAAGGAAACGGGGAATCGACAAAGGAATCAACAGAGGCAGCGAAAGGTGATGGGACGGCAGGGGAATCTTCGGAGGCGGTTTCAGAAGAGAATGAAAGTGAATCTGGGAAGCCAGAGGAAGGTGGAACTGCGGAAGAAATATCTTCGGAGGAAAGTTCTGTGGAGGAAATTTCTTCGGAGGAGAGTTCTTTGGAAGAGGGTTCTCTAGAAGAAAACATTCAAAAAGAGATATTGGAGACAACGGATCCGGAATTGTTGGAAAATGCAGCGCTGTTGGCTAAAGCAGTGGCCAGAGAGGCAGTCACATCGGGAGATGGGTGGTTGTATGTGGGGAGTGATGAGGTCCGAGCAGATGGTTTTATAGGTGATGGAGAAAGTATTGCATCACATAGAAAACAGGTCACAGTTCAGTTTAATAAATCCTTTGATAGTCAAGATGAAATTATGAATATTACAATACCTCAAGATAAGAGACTAAGTGGATGGAGATTATGGGGATTTAATAATAGTGGATTCGTTGGAAAGAGCCCCTTGGGAGATTTAGAAATTACCGGTCAGATTTCCGCAGAGGATTATCAAAACTTTGGGATTGATGGTTCTGCATTGTCTTTATTAATTGTCCCCCTATGGAGAGATGCCAAAGATATTTTAGATGGGGACTCTCTTGAAATGAATGCTGGAGAAAGCTGTAACCTGTTAGCTGGAACCTGGCGTGTGGACATCAAGATCGATGCCTCCACCACCACCGACACCACCGTATACACCGGAGGGCGCACCGTATATGCAGCCAAAAGCGGAACATTTACATTTCATAAAACGCAGTAAGAGGGAGCAGATATGATACAGAAAACCATAGTAATAAAAACCGCTGCGGCGGTTATAGGGGCCGCAGCCATTGCAGGAACTGCTGTGGCGGTCCGCCATATGTCCCAGGAAAAGGATTCCTATCGCTCCATCCTGCTCTATGAAATACAGGGAACCGCAGAGATTGAGCGGGAAGGAACCGGAACATTTAACGGTACCGAGAACCTTTACTTAGAGTCCGGAGACCAGCTTACGGTAGAGCCGGAAAGCTTTACCCGTCTGCGTCTTGACGAGGATAAATATGTGATGGTTGAGGAAAACTCTGCCCTGTCCATTGAAGCCGCAGGTACCATGGAGGATTCCAGGACAAAGATCAATCTGACAAAAGGCGCTATCGTCAATGAGATCCAGAATCCCTTAAGCGCCGGTTCCACATATGAAGTTACCACACCCAATTCCATCATGGCTGTCCGCGGGACCATATTCCGGGTGGAAATATATTATGATGAGAATGGTGAACTTTATACGAAAGTAACTGTTTTTGACGGCCAGGTATCCTCCAGGCTTATTTATCCGGACGGAACCATGGAAGAAGAAGTATTGACCGGGAACGGAAAAGAGGTCATTATTCACAGCAATCAGGAACTTACGGAATACTTGGGAGAGGAACGGGATATTAAGTATGATGAGATTCCGGAGGATGTTCTATCTGTGATTCAGGAGATGATGAACAATGCAGGTATAATTTGGGAGATTGACGGGGAAAAGCCGGAAGAATCAGAAACAGCAAAGGAGACAAAGAGCAGTCAGACGGAGGAAAGCACGAAAGAAGAGGAGAGCAGCCAGGCGGCAGAGGACACGAAAGAGGAAAAGGATACAAAGAAGGAAAAGGTACAAAAGGAATCCGGGGCCGAGAGGAAAGCAGAGGAAAGCAGGGCCAGTGAGACTACACCGGCTGAGGAAAGTCCGGCAGTACCGGAGACCGCAGAAGAAACCTCCATAGCCTGGACAGAGACCATTTCTTCCGGATACAGCAGTTCTGATGATTCGTATGATTCCGGAGGAAGCAGCAGCTGGAGTGGAGGCGGCAGTTCCGGAGGAGGAAGCAGTTCAGGTGGGAACAGCAGTTCCGGAGGCTCCCAGACTGAGGAAAGCACAACGGAGGCGCCAGCCGAGACTTCAACAGAGGCACCCACAGAGCCATCAACAGAAGCAACGACGGAAGCATCAACAGAAGCGCCCACAGAACCGACAACAGAGGCACCCACAGAACCGGCAGTGTATACGGTGACATTTATGTATAATGGAGCAATATTCGGTACTCAGCAGGTAGAAGAAGGCCAGTGTGCAGCAGAGCCGTGGCTGAAACCAGATAGTGATGGCAGTTGGAGTTATGATTTTGGAACTCCTGTAAAAGGAAATATTACGATTGAATGGGGGAATAACGGATAATTCCTGCTCTGTGATGCAGCCAGACAAGACGGTCCGGCAGAGTGGCCAGGAAGTGCGGGCTTTAGAGCCCGCATACCGAACCACCGGTTTTACGTAAAATTCTCATGATATCGGGTGTTCTGCCGTTGTAAAAATGAAACAAAAATGTAATTATAGATGTCAAAAAAAAAATATACCACAAATACCTGTGTTTTCTCCCCTGCAAATTATGACCAGGGATGCCAGATTTTGCAAATTAACCGTGTGGTATAAAAATTTTAGGAAGCTTTATAAAAAATTTATGGTAAATAAAGCCGCCATATGCTATAGTTTTTTTATCTTAAAAATCTAGATTTCCGGTGAGTTCTCACCATATATTCCGGATTTTACGAAATGATATTTATGGAGGAAACAGCCTATGGTGCAAAGAAACAAACAGTCAGATACAAAAGGGAAGCAGGAGTTCACGGCAGTCAATGATGTGACAAATGGTATTCCCGGCAGAGAAATGGAATTTGCATTTCGAGAGGAACATGAGGTGATTGAATTTTTAAAGCATTCACCGGTTCTTTACAGCCGTTATCAGGGACTTGATGAGGAGTGGAAAAAGAGGTTTCTGGATTTTTGCAGGGGAAAGAAATCCTTGCCCCTCACCTATGATCCTTTTTTCAAGAGAATTTTTCATCCGGATATTCATCCGGACCGTCTGTCCCGATTTATATCTGGCATTTTAGAGATAAATGTCAGAGTACTTCGGGTTCTTCCAAATGAAGACAGCGTCCTAGGCGGAGAATCATTGCTGATTATGGATCTTTTAGGAGAACTGGATGACGGATCTCTGGTAAATATTGAAATCCAGAAGCAGGGCTACGCGTTTCCGGCGGAGAGAATCTCTTGTTACGGGGCGGATTTGCTCCTGCGCCAGTACGCCAGGGTAAAGGGGGAGAGAGGGAAAGAATTTACCTATCGTGATATCAAGAAGGTTTATGTGATTGTGATATTTGAGAAAAGTACGGGAGAATTTCATGATGTGCCCGGAGAATACCTTCATCACGGAAAAATTACATTTGATACAGGACTGGATATGGAGTTTCTTCAGGAATATTATCTGATAGCACTTGACGTGTTCCGAAAATTCCCGTATCCTAAAGACAGAAGCGAGAAGACCGGATGGCTGTCATTGCTGTCTACGGAGAACTTAGAGGATGCGGAGAGGATGATAGGGGAGTATCCGTGGCTTAAGGAGATCTATGAGGAGATGGCTATGCTTCGCCAAAGACCTGAGGAGGTGTTGGGGATGTTTTCCGAGGCATTGAGGATATTGGATCAGAATACGTTAAAATATATGATAGAGGAGCTTCAGAAGGAGCAGAAGGAGCAGAAGGAGCAGAAGGAGCAGCTTGAGACGGTGATAGAGGAAAAAGATTCGGAGCTTGCCAGGAGAGATTCGGAACTTGCCAAGAAGGATGCTGCGCTTGAGGCTAAGGACAATGAAATTGAAGAACTGAAGAGAACGCTGAAGCAGTATGGAGGCTGAATGTGCCGGTGCCATATCCCTATACCTTGGGGAAGGAAGAGACATTTTCGGCAGAAATGCAAAGAATGGGATGAAATACAA
>CAYWRB010000231.1:0-5070 GCA_964460025.1 uncultured Hungatella sp. | reverse complement strand
TCTCTGCCGGCTTAACAACGAATTTAAAGAGAAAAACATTTCCCCGGGAGGAAGCGCAGATTTGCTGGCTGTCTGTTATCTGCTCTATTTTCTGGAACAGACAGACCCTGGAGAGGGTCTTTAAACATTACTACTAAGAATAAAAGGAACTCAATCCCATATGTCAGATTATGCCATCTCACAAGTTTATCCCACCGACAGACGCAGCCTTTCCCAAATTGATACTCTTTTAAAAGAGGAGGGAATCAGCCGGGACGCCAATCTGGATTATATCTGCGCCATGTACGATGAAAACTATCAAATCATTGCCACAGGAAGCTGTTTTTCCAATACTCTGCGCTGCTTTGCTGTCAGCAGTGACCACCAGGGAGAAGGACTGCTCAACCAGATTCTTACGCACCTTATCGATATCCAATATCAGAGAGGAAATCTCCACCTTTTCCTCTACACCAAAATAAGTACGGCCAAATTTTTTAAAGATTTGGGATTCTATGAAATCGCACGGGTTGACGAAACCCTGGTCTTTATGGAGAATCGGAGAAACGGTTTTGCCGGTTATCTTTCAGATTTATCCAGGACAAAAAAAGAAGGATTTTCGGCGGCGCTGGTTATGAATGCCAATCCTTTTACCCTTGGCCATCAGTATCTTGTGGAAAAGGCGGCCTCTGAGTGTGATACTCTTCACGTATTTATTGTCAGTGAAGACGCCAGCCTGGTTCCGTTTTCCGTAAGAAAAAAACTTGTTCTGGAAGGCACTTCCCATCTTCCAAATGTAATCTGCCATGACAGCGGCCCCTATATCATCAGCAATGCCACCTTTCCCAGCTATTTCCTGAAAGATGAGGAGGCTGTGATAAAAGGCCATGCAAAACTTGATTTAATGGTCTTCACCAGAATTGCAGATGTTTTGTCCGTTACCCGCCGTTATGTAGGAGAAGAGCCAAACAGCCAGGTAACCGGCATTTACAACCAGATTATGGCAGGACAGCTTCCTCTGGCAGGTATTGAGTGTGTCATTGTCCCCCGAAAACAGGCAATGGATAAACCCATCAGCGCCTCTACTGTCCGTAAACTTCTTCAGAAAAGGGATTTTGAAACACTGGAAAAACTTGTGCCTGCCACTACCCTCAACTATTTCAAAAGCCCTGAGGCTTCCTCTGTCATCGAAAGAATCTGCGGGGCCGATGACGTGGTTCACTATTAGTATTAGTAATGTTCAGCTCCAAATGCTCAGCTTCATTTTCTCATTTCTTGACTTTATTCGGACAAGGTATATAATTATGGATATGTGTCTTTAAACAAACCATACCTAATTTTCGGAGTATAATCAATCATGCAGAGGAAAGAGAATAAAACACAAAAGCTGAATATGGAAATGATTACCGTAATCATGGCTCTGGCATGGCCCACCATGTTAGAGCAGCTGATGCAGACTGCTGTTCAGTATATTGATACTGCCATGGTAGGCACCCTGGGAACTCAGGCCACAGCGGCGGTCGGGGCAACCAGCACGGTAAACTGGCTGATTGGAAGCAGCATTTCCGCTTTAGGTGTAGGATTTTTATCTTTCATTGCAAGGGCATGCGGTGCCAATGATGTGGAGGCGGCAAAGAAATCTGTCTCACAGGCCGTCCTGGCAGTTTTGACAGCAGGTATCTTTTTTACCATACTGACACTGTCTATCAGCAGCTATGTACCGGTGTGGATGCAGGTTGATAAGAGCATCCAATCTATGGCCGCACGCTATTTCTTTATTTTATATATTCCAATGCTCCCCAGAACTGCCAGCATCATCTTCGGTACTGTTTTGAGAGCTGCAGGCGATACAAAAACCCCGATGAAAATCGGGGTAGTTGTCAACTTAATCAATGTGGTGTTAAATTTCCTTCTTATTTATCCCACACGGCCAATGAACCTGTTTTCATTTACCATCACCATGCCGGGTGCGGGAATGGGTGTTATTGGTGCGGCAGTTGCC
Organism: uncultured Hungatella sp.; assembly: GCA_964460025.1. Classification (GTDB taxonomy): domain Bacteria; phylum Bacillota; class Clostridia; order Lachnospirales; family Lachnospiraceae; genus UBA3402. The sequence continues at coordinate 3,092 of CAYWRB010000231.1, read as the reverse complement.
AGTGCAATCGCATTTACCTTCGGCGGCATCAGCATCACAATTGTACTTTGGAGGCATCCAAGAGTTTCACCAAAGGGCCAGAGCATCCGTCCGGACCCCCAGATTCTGCGTCCCTGCCTTCGTGTTGCATTTCCCAATATGCTGCAGAGATTCGGTACTTCTCTGGGATATGTAGCTTTCGCCTCCATGATTAATTCTTTAGGAGAGGTATCCACTGCCGCCCACACCATTGCCAACACCGTAGAATCCGCTTTCTATATTCCAGGATATGGCATGCAGACCGCCGCCGCAACTTTGGCCGGCAATGCATATGGTGCTCGGGATGAGAAACGGATGAAGGAACTGGCTGCCATGTTTATTCCTATCGAAATCTGCCTGATGATTTTTTCCGGAGGAATGCTGTTTATGCTGGCTCCTACACTGATGGGTATTTTCTCAAAAAGCGAAGAGGTGATTCTGTTGGGCAGCACGGTTCTTCGCATGGTAGCAGTCTCCGAGCCTTTTTACGGATTTTCTATCATCATAGAAGGCATGATGCAGGGAGTGGGAAAAACCAAAGAACCTTTTGTGTTCAACATTATCGGTATGTGGGGAATCCGGATTGTAGGAACCTTTATCTGTACCCAGCTTCTGGGCTTGAACCTCATATCCGCTTGGGCATGCATGATTGCACATAATTTGTTTTTATTTGGAATTTTCCTGTTCTGCTATGTAAAAGGAGTATGGAATCCTCTGTCAAAAAACCTTTCTTTCAACAAACATTAAAACTATTACAAAAACCGTCCCTAAACCATGGCTTTCCCCATGAAAAATACTTGTCATACCTGTGAACCGTTGATATAATTACCATATCAATGCCTCAAGTTTTCATTTTCCGTTTAAAAGTATGGATTGAGAACAGGGGATAAGAAAACATTTTAGGGGAGTATAGGTATGAACGAGAAAAAAGAAGTTTTCTCCCGAGCCGGCGCAGTGAAGAAAGGCTGGGGAATCACGGGTAAACTGGCGTCAGCCATTGTTGTAAGTGTTGTAATTGCTGTAGCAGTTCTATTTGCCTTGGTCTATTTCCAGATGTCACACACGCTGTTGGACAAAAGCGAAGATTTACTGCAGACCACCACGGAACGGACTCTTCAGGAGACCAAAGCCTGGATGAACAGCACCCTTACCATGCTGGAAACTCAGAGAGACACCATTGAATATGAAGATATGGATGTTCCCGAGATGATAGACTACATTAAACATACTGTAAATCAGAATGATGCATATCCTGCCGGTTTATATGTAGCGCTGACAGACGGCTCTCTGTATCACGCCTCATTTGTTCCGGGACCGGATTTTGATGCTGCTTCAAAGAGCTGGTATCAGAATGGCCTGAAATCAGAGGAATTTATCCTGGGTGATGTTTATTTCGATGAGGACAGCCAGTCCTATGTAGTAGGCGCTTCCGGCGTTTTAAAGGACAAAAACGGTGAAGTGCGAGGTGTGGCGGCAGCGGACGTATATCTTAACTCTATCTCCAGGATTGTCAGCCAAGTTCAAATCGAAGACACCGGCGGAATTTTCCTGGTGGATACCCGCACGGATACCATCATCGGCCATAAGGATGAAAAGATGACCGGTCAAATCCTCAGCGAAATAGATGATGACATGTACGCTTATGTCAACCAGCAGATTCGAAATGGGTCAACCGGACTGTCCCTCTATAAAAATACATATATCCAGGTGGAAAATGTTCCGGGCAGCGACTGGACAGCCATATCCTACGTATCCCGGGGAGAAGTTTTGGAGGAACTGCACCAACTGACTGCAAGTATTTTCATAGTTGCCATCCTGGCTGTCTTTCTTTTAATACTTCTCGTAGTGATTCAGGTCCGCCGTGTTATTGGCCGTCCTGTTAAGGAGTTAAGTCTTGTAGCCACCAAGATTGCACAGGGAGAATTGGAACAGTCTATCCGGTATCAATCCAGAGATGAACTTGGCGTACTTGCAGATGACTTTAACCAGGTCACCCTGCGCCTTCGGGAATATGTTGCGTATATCAAAGAGATTTCCGAAAAGCTCCGTGAGATTGCATCAGGAAATTTGGCATTTACCTTAGAGCATGAATATACCGGTGAGTTTGAAAAGATTAAAACCGCATTAGACGAGATATCCCGTGAATTGAACCGAACCATGGGGCAGCTGCAGTCAGCCTCCAGAGACGTAGCCGCAGGCGCCCAACAGGTGTCCAACGGTGCGGTATCTCTGTCTCAGGGTTCTACGGAACAGGCAGCTGAAGTTGAAACCCTGGCCAAGCATATGAGTACCATGTCTGACAGTGTACACAATATTGCGCAGGGAGCCCAAAAAGCCAGCCTTATTTCTCAGGAAGTGAAAAGCGGCCTTTTATCCAGCAATGACAAGATGCAGAATATGACGGTGGTAATCCAAAGAATCAGCGAGAAATCCACCGAGATTCACAAAATTGTTAAAACCATTGAAGATATCGCTTTCCAGACCAACATCCTGGCCCTCAATGCCGCTGTGGAAGCTGCCAGAGCAGGTTCCGCCGGAAAAGGATTTGCAGTTGTCGCGGACGAAGTGCGGGCTCTGGCCGGCAAATCCTCCTCAGCAGCCCAGGAGACTACGGTTCTTTTAAGTGAGACCGTGGAATCCATGGATGAAGGTGTACGTGCCGCTCAGGATACGGCGGAATCCATGCTGAAAGTAGTGGCCCATGCGGATGAAATGAGCAAATTGATTGACGGTATTGCCAATTACACCAAACAGCAGGATGCCAACGCAGTGGAGATTACCAATGGAATCGAACAGATTTCTACCGTTATCCAGACTAATGTGGCTACAGCGGAAGGAAGTGCTGCGGCCAGCGAAGAACTGTCCGGCCAGGCCTCCATGCTTCGGGAACTGGTTTCTAAATTTCAGTTAAAGGAGCAGTAAATACGCAGGTAAAAACAGGATGCCCAAAAATCGTTGCAGATGATAGGGTATCCTGTTTTTTATTTCTTTTTTAATTCTATTCTTTTATTATAGAAATTATAATTTGTAAAAAGCAACACATTCATACGGCTTCAAACCATACATTCCGTCCG
>CAYWRB010000230.1:0-5074 GCA_964460025.1 uncultured Hungatella sp. | reverse complement strand
ATGTACGCATTGTCAAGTATCATATTTTTAACGGTTCTGGTGCTGCTTCTCATCACCAACTTTGCGCCGAATTTTAAAAAGGAGAAAAAATAATCATGAAAAAATACCTGTCCGCACTGGCCCTTATCTCCCTTGCCGCTGCCTCCGTCCTTGGCGGCTGCGGCAGCAAATCTGCCTCCACCTCCCAGGAAGCCGGGGAATTGTATGTCTACAACTGGGGAGAATACATTGATGAGGAAGTCATCGATATGTTTGAGGAAGAGACCGGAATCAAAGTAATCTATGACCTGTTTGAGACCAACGAGGAAATGTACCCTGTTATTGAGGCAGGAGGCGTCACCTATGATGTGGTATGTCCGTCTGACTATATGATCCAGAAGATGATTGAGAATAATATGCTGGCTGAGATCAATTTTGACAATGTTCCCAATGTCTCTCAGATTGCCCCGGAGTATATGGAGCGCTCCAAAGCCTTTGATCCTGAAAATAAATACTCTGTCCCTTACTGCTGGGGCACCGTAGGTATCCTGTACAACACCAGCATGGTTGCGCCGGAGGATGCCCCTTCCAAATGGGCTGACCTGTGGAACGAGAAATTCAGCGGTGAAATCCTTATGCAGGACAGCGTCCGGGATGCTTTTATGGTTGCCTTAAAGTCTCTTGGATACTCTATGAATACTGCCAATGAGGCAGAGTTAGAGGAGGCGAAAGAACTTCTGGTGAAGCAGAAGCCGCTGGTTCAGGCTTATGTCATCGATCAAGTCAGAGACAAGATGATCGGCGGGGAAGCCGCGGTCGGTGTTATTTACTCCGGGGAGATGCTTTATATCCAGGAGGAGGTTGAGAACCTTGGCCTGGATTATGATTTGGAGTATGTAATTCCTGAGGAAGGAACCAATGTGTGGATTGATTCCTGGGTGATTCCGGCCAATGCGAAGAATAAGGAGAATGCGGAGAAGTGGATCGACTTTTTATGCCGTCCGGAGATTGCCAAGATGAATTTTGAATATATTACATATCCTACGCCCAACCAGGGGGCATTTGAACTGCTGGATGAAGAGATGCAGAATAATAAAGCGGTTTTTCCTGATTGGGATTCCCTGGAAGGCAGTGAGGTATATCAGTATCTTGGGGACGATACGGATGCGGTTTACAATAATCTTTGGAAGGAGGTAAAGTCAAATTAAGTATGCATATATATGAAGCTTTAGAAATACTGATGAGGCATGTGGTAGATATCACCATTTTGTGCTTTGAGCTTGTGGGTGTCGCGGTTATCATTATCTCGGGAATCCGCGGGGTTATGGATTATGTGAAGCATAACCCTTCCATCCGGTTGAATCTTGCCACGGGCATGGCCTTGGGGCTGGAATTTAAGCTGGGAAGCGAGATTCTCCGTACGGTGATTGTCAGGGATTTGAGTGAGATTGTTACGGTGGCGGCGATTATTGCGTTGAGGGCGGCATTGACATTCTTGATTCATTGGGAGATTAAGATTGAGAAGGAAGACGAGAAGAAGTAGATAGGGGTTCATGAGGGGTTTTCTCAGGATTCGCTCAAGATACGCTTGGGGGAGATTCTGTCCTGAGCTGTGTGTTGACTGGCTGAGGAATTTTAAAAGAAACAGATTAAGATGATTTTTATGTTCACTGACTTAAAAAAGAAAAGAGGCAGCTATGGAAGCCATCTCTTTTCTTTTTTTATCTGATTTATTACTTTGTATGTCACTAACCTTTCAGACCGGAGGTACTGATTCCTTCTACCAGATACTTCTGCAGGCAGATGAACATGATAACTGCCGGCATGATAGAGATAGTAGCCATGGCGAACATAGCGCCGTAGTCGGATGAGGAACCTGGGTCGCAGAACAGCTTCAGCGCCAAGCTGACCGGGTATTTTGCGGACTCGTTGATGTACAGCAATGCGGACAGGAAATCATCCCATCTCCACATGAAGGAGAAAATTGTGGATGTGATGAGCGCCGGTGTTGTCAGCGGCAAAATAATCCGGAAGAAAATGCTGTAGTAGGAACATCCGTCAATCTTGGCCGCCTCGTCCAGTTCTCTGGGGATACCGTCGATAAAATTGGTGATCTGGTATACGAAGAAGCCCTGAATCGCGAAGAAGTAGGGGATGATCAAGGGTTTGTAGGAACCAACCCAGCCTAACTTCTGATACCACAGATACTGAGGAATCATCAGAACCTGTGCGGGAAGCATCATGGAGAGAAGCATTGCCACGAAAAGGATTCTCTTGCCCCAAAATTTACATCTGGAGAATCCGAATGCCACCAGTGCGGAAGATATCAGGGTTCCTATGGTAGCGATGATGGAGATAAACAGGGAGTTCTTGAAGAAAACACCGAAGGAAATCTTCGCGAAGCCCTTCCATCCGTTGGCATAGTTTTCAAGTACAAACGTTGACGGAATCAGCTGGTTGGCTGTCGTAAAAATAGTCTGTGTGGGCTTGAAGGAGCTCATAACCATCCACACTAAGGGGTAAATCATAACCAGGCCTAAACCACATACCAGTACGTGATAAACGATTTTTCCGATTGTACGTTTTGTTGACATACCCATAGTTTAGAACCCCCCTTCGTAAACCCAGAATTTCTTGGTTGCAAACAGAACCAGCGTAATAAGACCGATGATGACCAGCATAATCCATGCCAGCGCCGCACCGTAGCCGGTGTTGTAGAACTCGAAGGACTGCTGATACATGTATACGGTATAGAACAGTGTAGAGTTAAGCGGTTTGCCCTGGGTGATGATGAAGCACTGGGTAAATGCCAGGAAACCGTTGATCATCTGCATAACCAGGTTAAAGAAAATGTTTGGTGTCAGCAGAGGAAGCGTTACCCTCCAGAACTGATGCCATTTGTTGGCGCCGTCCACGGTAGCTGCTTCGTAGAGGGATGCCGGAATCTGCTTTAAAGCAGACAGGAAAATCAACATGGAGGAACCGAACTGCCATACGGCCAAAACAATCAGAACCCAGATTGCCGTCTTGGTATTTCCCAGCCATGCAAAGCTGGTTTCAATACCGATAGCACCCAGCAATGTATTTATAACACCATCTGTAGCCCACATTCTCTTCCACAGTACGGCTACTGCTACGGAACCGCCGATAATGGAAGGCAGATAATATGCGGCGCGATAGAAACCGGTGGCCTTTGTCGTTTTTAAAAGAATCATTGCAACAATCAAAGCGAAGATCAGACGAAGCGGAACAGAAACAAAAGCAAAGTAGAACGTAACGCCAATGGTCTGCCAGAACACTTCATCATCCGTAAACATCTTAATATAGTTTTTTGCACCGGAAAAAACAGCTGGTGTCAAAATATTATAGTCACAGAACGAATAGTAGAATGAAATTCCCATAGGAACAATCATAAACATCAAGAAGCCGATAATAAACGGTGCGCAGAATACAACACCGGCCGTGCTTTCCTTGCACATAAACTGCCTAAAGGTCAGGTTTTTCTTCCCCTTCATGTGTAAACCTCCTTTATAGTTTTAAACTTAAAGGGAGCAGAGAACCTCTGCTCCCTTTGCCCATTCCCATTATAGATTATAAAACTAATTACTTGCTGGACATAATCTTATTAGCTTCCGTAAAGAACTCGGAGGATGCTGCCGCCGCATCTAACTGGCCATAGCAGACTTTCTCAACCGTACGGTTCAGAAGATCATAAACCTCGCTTGCGCCGTCTGGCTGTGGCGGGTTGATCGGAGAACAGTTAGGAGTTACAACATCATTGATAAATGCGGTAACCTTCTGATCAATCTCACTTAACTGCGGAGCAACTTCTGCTGCAATATCTGCCGGAGCCGGAACGCCTCTCTCACCTAACAGAATGTTGTTGGCATCAGAGGAGTTGATCAGGAAGTCAAGAACCTTAACTGCTTCTTCTTCATTCTTTGTATGAACACCTACAGAGAAGAACTGGCTGGACTTCAAGTAAGCGGATTTCTTGGGATCCGGAGCCGGCCATGTGGTGATACCGATCTCCATGCCTTCCGGAGCTGCATTCTGCATAGCTGCCAGCTGATTGGAATTGTAGAATTCACACCAGGACTGAGTTGCCGGAGTGGAGTTGTATACCATAGGAGTCTGCTCTACGGAACCAACGGTAATCTCAGCAAATACGTCCGGAGGTAACAGCCATCCTTCTTCAAGACCCTTTGTATACATCTCAAAGAATGGAGTCCAGCTTGTTTCGTCACCGTTCATGCATTTGTCGCCAAAGGGAACGATGTCATAGGATCTCATATAGTACTCACTCCAGGAGTTTGCAATACCATAAGCGATATCTGTCTTAACGCCGGTCTTTTCGAATACTTCCTTGCACAGTGCAAAGAACTCATCCATTGTCATGTTGTCTTTGACCGTGATACCGTTCTCATCCAGCAGAGTCTTGTTGTAAAGAAGAGCCGGGGAGTTGATACCTGCTGCAATGGCATAGACACCGCCGTCTACGGTACCGGAAGCGATGGTATTCTCAGAAATATCGGAGACATCCAAAGTTCCGTTGTCAATGTATGGCTTTAAGTCTACCAGCAGATTGCTCTTGGCATACTGATCAACATACATGTAGTCCATCTGAAGAACATCCGGAATTGCCTGGCCTGCTGCCATGGTTGCCAGCTTGTTCCAGTAATCATTCCACTCTGCAAACTGCCCGTCAATGGTAACGCCGGGATTTAACTCGCAGTATTTGTCCAGAGCTGCCTGGGTTCTCTCATTACGAACCTGATTGCCCCACCAGTACATAACCAGATTAGTCTCGCCGCCTGCTGAATCCGCTGCCGCTGCTGTGGTCTCGCCGCCTGCTGCAGCTGCCGTAGTCTCGGATGATCCGCTGCCGGAACCGCCGCCGCATCCTGCCAGAGAAGCTACGGTCATAGCGCAAGCCATCACTAATGCAATTTTTTTCTTCATAAACTAATTCCTCCTTTTATTAATGAAGTGTTTCAATTATATCCTATCCTTTTCTCTTTGTAAATTAGTCAAAACCGATTTTTAGGTTCAAAAAAGCGATTTTATTGTATATTCTGCATAGTTTTCACAGGTC
>CAYWRB010000229.1:0-5079 GCA_964460025.1 uncultured Hungatella sp. | reverse complement strand
AAGCGCGGCGATTCTCCAGAAGAAATTGCAAAAATTTTAGAGATTTCCGTCGAAACGATTAAAGCATGGGAAGAGGAAGCTTATGCTATGGCGTAAATCGCACATAAATCTTGGCGGCAAGTTCCATTTTCCATAAATATAGGGTGTTTATTGTAAATCGTGTGTCCGAAAGTTGACCTGGACCGATATCTGCCAGACGGCAGGAGAAGTCCAGGCTATTTTTATGGAATCCGTGTTCAGAAAGAGTAAGGAGGAAGGTCACCGATGCATATATTTAAAAAATGGAATCTGCAAATGGGGTAAAGACAGGTGAAGCAGTATCTTAAGTACATGTTTTTATTTGCGACAGGAGGACTGATCTACAATATTGTGGAACTGGTCTACCGGGGATGGACACACTGGACCATGTTTTTTCTGGGAGGCATATGTTTTATATGCCTTGGATTAATTAATGAGGTAATAACATGGGAAATGCCTCTGTGGCAGCAGGTATTGATTGGCTCCTGCATGATTACGGCCATGGAGTTTCTGACAGGCTGTATCGTAAATCTGAGGTTAGGCTGGAAAGTATGGGATTATAGCAGTATGCCCGGAAACATTCTGGGACAGATCTGCCCCCAGTATTTTGTTCTGTGGATACCCATAAGTCTGGTTGGAATTGTTCTGGATGACTGGATACGGTATTGGAGATATGACGAAGAAAGGCCCCATTACCGTATTTTTTAGATTGATATAAGAAAGTCTTGCAATATAAAGTCAAGAGAGCGTATAATGATCCATATTCATCCGAAAAGTGAAAAGGCGGTTAAGCAGGTGCCATGAAGCGGCGCGTGCCGATACTTATGATACTAGGAGGAAAAATTATGTCCTTTCGGTTTGGGAGAGAACTTGCGGAGACAATGGCGGAGTGGAAGCGTTACTATGGACAGTCAAAGATTTTTCGCCGGTTTACGGCAATCCTTCTGCTGATCGTGTACGGAATCCGGCTTTTCCAGGGAGACCTGTTTGTAGACAGTGAAATTATGCTTACGGATCCGGAGGAGATCCTGCACTCCTGGTATGGGAGCAGAAGATACGGTCTGGTCTTTACCAAAAGGCTTTTTGCTATGGGGCGCCTGGCTCCTTATCTTTCCAATGCGCTCCTGGTTTTGACGCTATGGTGCCTTGGGGTGTCCTTATGTTTCTGTTTTGACGATTGGAACGGAAAGCGCAGGAATAATCCTTGGAGCAGCATGTTATTCGTCCTCTTTTTTCTTTCGTCGCCTTGTTTTGTAGAACAGTTTAATTTTCTGCTTCAGGCCTTTGAGATTGCTTTGGCTCTGCTTCTGTGTCTTGGGGCGGTCTTTTGCGCAGGGAGAAGGATCTATGAGAAGAAAAGCAGAGTGTGGCTGCTGCTCTCCATGCTTTTTATGGTGTGGAGTTTTGGATCTTATCAGGCCCTTCCTGCATTCTATATTGCATTGACTGTGATTTCCTATCTTGGCGTTTATCTTCATGGTACAAACAGATGCGGTTTGAGGGAGGGAATCTGTCAGGTTCTGTGGTTTTTGGGAGGCTTCCTGCTGTACAATTTCATTGCCACAATAGCCAGCCAAGTAGCAGGCGCGGATTCTTCCTATGTGAATCACATGGTTTTTTGGGGAAGAGAAAGTCTTGAAACCTGTATTGCCAATCTCAGGTTGGAGTACTGGTGGATCTATAAAGGAAACCGGCCGGTATTTTATGAGATAGGGTTTCCTGTTGCAGCCGGTATTACAAGCGTCATAACATTTCTGTTAGGATGGCATAAGCGTAAGGATAAAGGGAGGATTCCGTATCTGTGTTTCCTGTTTGCCGTGGTTTTTCTGCCGGTGACGCCATTTCTTATTACTCTGGTAACAGGAATGAATCAGCCGATCCGCGGCCAGATGGTGTATCCTCTGGTCTATGCATACATGGTCATGGCGCTGTATGATGGGGTGAAAGAACTGTCAGAATGGTGGAAATGGCCCGGTAAAAACAGAATTTTTCTTGGGGCAGTATTTCTCATCTGTTTTCGTGTCGGTTGGATTCAGTGCGTTACGGCGTGCCAGCTGTGGGAGACAGCTCACGAAGGTTATGTGCAGGATGTCCTTACGGCCAATCGGCTGTACCAGGATATCTGCAGTGAGGCCGGAACGGAACCGGTGGAGGATTACACCACGGTATTTGTGGGAGAGAGGGGGCTTGTACTTAGCGAGGAAGCTATTGTTGGAGATGCCATAGGATATTCCTTTTTTGAGTGGGATGCGGACAGCATCATGGGAGTAAACCACAGGGTTCACATCTTTTTGGAGACACTGGGACTTGAGATGAAAAAGCCGGAGGAAGAAGAATACAGAGAGGCGTTGGCAGCGGCAGAGGATCACCCGGTTTGGCCCGCCAGGGGCTCCGTCTTTAAAATACGTGACAAAGTCATAGGTATCAAGCTTTCAGAGACGGGGCAAGGTGAACCAGAATAGCTTCCAGGGCCTCAATATCCTGTTCTTGGTGGGTGGTCAGGAGAGTGATCTTTCCGGAACATTTCTCTCGTATATAGAGGATGGTCTTGTGCTTGGTAGCCTCGTCCAGTCCGGTAAAGGGTTCATCCATCAGAAGCAGGTCAAAGGGTGCCAGCAAGGCACGGCAGATGGCAGTGCGCCGTTTCATGCCGCCGCTTAAAGTAGAGACAGGACGGTCCAAAGATTCCTTGGGAAGGAGGCGGCACAGCTCTTTTCGCACCTGGTCTTCCGTGAGAGTTTTCCCGGTAACCATCCTTACGTTTTCTACGGCAGTAAAAGACTGGCACAGACGATCCTCCTGGAACACCGCGCTGATGCGCAGCTTGTCCATACCTTCTATGGAGCCGCTGTCCATGGTTTCCAATCCCATAAGGATTCTGAGAAGCGTGGTTTTTCCGGCTCCGGAGGGGCTCATCAGGCCGTAGATCCGGCCGGACTCCATGGTAAGGGAAACATCGGAGAGAACCTTTAAGGAACCAAAAGATTTGGAAATATGATGAAGGCTCAGTCTCATAAGCCGTTCCTCCTTTCCCTGGAAATTCGAGACAAAAGAAACAGAAATACCCGTTCGGACAGAGAACTGACCACAATGATGGTAAATGTCCATGCCAGCAGATCTGCGGTTTCCAAGTATATTTTTGACATGTAAAGCCGCTCCCCGATGGAGACGGAGGGAAGGCCTATAACCTCTGCCGCCACTCCTGATTTCCAACTCATGCCCAAAGCAATGCGGCAGCCGTTTATGAGATAGGGGAGCAGAGCCGGAACATAGATAAAACGAATCCGTTTCCACAGAGGGATGGAGAAAACCTGGGCCATCTCCAGAAGCTGTGGATCCGTGCTTTTGAGACCAGACAGGGTGTTGACATAGATCATGGGAAGAACCACAATAAATGCGATCAGAACAGCCAGCTGGCCGGAGCCGACCCAGATTAGAGCCAGGATTACGAAAGAAGCTACCGGGATCGAACGTATCAGTGTCATTACTGGCTCTAAAAACTCCTGTAGCAAAGGAAAGCGGTATGCGCTGCTTCCCAGGAGAATCCCTGCCAGGAAAGCAGACAGAAATCCCAGGCTTATTTTTTGAAAGGAATGGGCCACAGACAGCCAAAAATCCCCGGAAGGGATCAGCCGCCTTAAAGCCCCCAAGGTTTCCCACGGGCCGACCAGAATGATATGGTTGTCTATAAGCCGCGTAAGCAGCTGCCATGCAAACAGCCAGAAGAAGATGATAAAGGCACGGCGCCATGGAAAACGGGGAATAAAATTGTAAAGTTTATTCATGGAAGAAGCCCTTATGGAAGATAGAAAAATGCTTCGCCAGGAAGTTCTCCGCCTATGGAAGAAGGATCCTGTTCGTACAGAATGCTGAGATATCCGTAAAGTTTTTCTTTCATTTCTTCTCCGTCAATATAGGTTATGCTGCAGTAAGGGATGGCCTTGGCTGCAATGGGAGCCTTGGCGATAATTTCAGCACCGGCTACTAACTCAGCGGTCTCCTCCACGTTGGCATTGGCAAATTCAGCTGACTCCTTATGTTCTTTCATAAACGTATCGATTGCTTTTGCTGCGGCAGCGTCTTCAAACAGCTGGCTGCGGCATACGGTTACGCCTGTTACCAGACTTCCGCCATTTTCAAACTGGACATTATCCCATTCTTTTGTCAGATCCAGAACCATTTTCAGGTTTTCGTTCTGTGCCATGGCAACCGTGACAAAGGGCTGAGGAAGAAGTCCGATGGCATCGCTGTCCTGTGCCAGGACGGCGGCAACTTCGGTGGCTTCTGATTTATATTCAATTGTTACGTCGTCGGAATTAAGTCCGTTGGCAGTCAGGAGATATTGAAGAACATAATCAGGGGTGGTGCCTTTGCCGGTCATATAGATGGTCTTTCCGTTTAAATCGGAAATGCTTTGGATGGAATCGTCGGAAGATACCACATATAAAACACCTAAAGTGTTGATATCCAGAACTTTAATGCCGTAGTTGGTTTTCTGGTACAGGATACCAGCCATGTTGGCAGGAACCAGGGCGATATCTAAGCTGCCGGACACCATCTGGGCAACCAGTTCGGACGCATCCGTAACCATGATAAATTCATAATCACCTTCGGCTGCTCCTTTGGATGCTTTGTCCATAAGGGAAACCAGTCCTATGGACGTGGGCCCTTTTAAAGAGCCGATGCGGAGATGGGAAGCACCGGGAGCCTCCAGGCTTACTTCCGGTTTCTCTGTCTCTGCCGTCTCTTCGGCAGCAGGAGTCTCCGCAGGTTTGGGAACTTCGGCGGTGGTCTCTGCCGATATCTGGGCAGTGGTCTCCTGGCTTTCCTTTGAGCCGGAGGAGCAGCCTGTTATCAGAGCCGCGGTTATGGCACATGCCATGAAAAAGCTTAATGTTCGTTTCATGTCTTAATCCTCTCTTTCCTGTCTTTCCCGTCAGGAGTTCCTTCCGGGTTAGTTAATGCGTCCTTTATTATATCATCATCTTTTTCATGCGTCTAGTATGCGTTGTGGAAAAAACGGTGAACCGTAACACTGCCCGTAAATTTCAGGAAACTTAT
>CAYWRB010000228.1:0-5088 GCA_964460025.1 uncultured Hungatella sp. | reverse complement strand
ACGTCAAGCTATCCGAGATAACGTAGCCCGGAGAGGGCGTGATATTGTTCTCTCCGGGCGGACCCTCACACGATTTCGTCAAGCATGAATCCTTAACTAAATATCATCGCTTCTTCTATAGTAACAATTTGACTTTTTCCCCGCAATATCCTACAATGCTATTAACTGACATATTCTGCTTTTATTCGGAGGATACTTACCATGATATCTGTCAACCGCTGTGGTCACAATTCCCATCACTTAAAACCCTGCAATATCGAACACAAAACCGGTCTCCCAAACTTTCTTATTCTGCTGATCAAAAAAGAGTCCTGGACATATATAGATGGCCGCAAACACACGGTTCATCCCAATGCCGTCATCTGCTTTCCTCCCCGAACTTACATCCACTATGGCTGTGACAGCATCGGGTACAATGATGACTGGATTCATTTTACCCCGGACGAGAAAGAGTTTTCGTCTTTTACCTCCCTGGGTCTTCCTCTCTGCCAGATCATATACCCCTATGATTTCCATCAGCTGTCCGAGTATGTCCGGCTTTTGTCCAATCATTTTCACAGTTCTTCCGCCTATAAAGCTCAGATCGTTGACTCATTTATGCACATACTGCTCTATTCCCTCAAAGCTTCTCTGGAAACTTCATCAGAGAATCCTGTGACCCAAAAATACTACCACAGTTTCTCCAGCCTTCGCACACAGATCTACAACAATCCGGCCAGCCCCTGGACCATTCCGGAACTGGCCGCTTCCCTGTGCCTAAGCCTATCCTATTTTCAGCACTTATATAAAAACTTTTTTCACTGCTCCTGCCAGCAGGATATCATCACCGCCAGACTCAATCTTGCCAAATACTATTTGACTACCAGTACTATGGGAATTCGGGAAATCGCAGATTTCTGCGGTTATGAAAGTGATCTGCATTTCATGAGGCAGTTTAAGAAATTTACAGGAAAGACGCCTACTGCTTACCGGCAAGGAGTAACCTTCTTTTAAGTTCCGCTATCTCGTCGTCTTTCCCCTTAAGTGCTTCGTCCTTTTCCTTAAGTGCTTCATCCCTTTCCTTAAGTACTTCGTCCTTTTCCTTAAGTACTGCCTCCTTCTCCCCTATTATCGTTTCGAGCTGCTCCTTCTGCTCTTTCACCTCTTCTACTTCTTTCTGAAGCTCCTCTATCATATATTTCAATGTATTCTGATCCAATATCCTCAATGCTTCCGAAAACATATCCAACACCTCCTCCGGCTTCTGACGGAGCATGGCTATCTCCTCATAAATCTCCTCCAGCCAAGGATACTCCTCCAGTACCCTTTCCGCATCCTTTAAGTCCTCCGTAGTCAGTAGCGATTTCTAATCACAAAACCACAACTATCCAACATTGCAAAAAAGACAAGCCCCCACCATCACGGCCTATACTCCTCCTCCACCGGATAGACATCAGAATCAGAAAAATGCCACCACTCCCCGGAGTATGCCTTAAACCCATTTACAGCCATAATCCCCTCCAAATATTCCGCATGCCTTCTTGCCGCCTCCGTGCAATCGCTGTAATCCCGGTCTGCCTGAAGAGAAAACTCGTCAAACCCGGAGGGCATCTCCACTTCGGTTCCGTCTGCCTTCACCAAGGTAATATCTACGGTGTTGCCCCTGCTGTGTTTTGAAAACCCGGTATTGGGATTTGCCACATACCGGGAATCCGGATAGATCTCCCACAGCGCAAACTGGGAAGCCACCGGACGGAAGGCATCCCAGATCTTCAGAGAATATCCGTCCGCTGCTGCTGCCTGATAAACTTTCTTCAGTTTCTCTACCGTTCCATATCTCAAATGAGCTTCCGAGAAATCATAGATACGTTTTCCGGTAAAATTATCCTCTGTTGCATACTTCAAGTCCACATAAATACCAGGTATGTATGTCTTAACATTCACAAATTCATTCTTATCCGGAATAGGCAATGCTTCTAATTTCTTACTGTCTTTTCCCGGAGAATGATCGGCAAAGAAATCACCTGCCCTTATGGGTTCCATATTGTCTCCCGCCTCAATCTCCTCTGCTTTCCTTAAAATACCGGATACTGCAAAATCTATCTCATTCTCTTCTACCGCACATCCGGAACATAATGCCGCCCCCATAACGAGGAAAACCAAACATAGAAATGATGGTGCTTTCATGATACCTGCCCCCATTTTTAATATATGGATACTTCGGATATACAGGTATCCTCATAAGTGTCCCCCTCATAGACAGACTCTATATAAATTGCCATTCCATCTACGACACGGCTGTCATGAAACTTCAGATTCTGCTCTGAATTTGTATCCTGCAATATGAATCTTTCTTTGCCTCCGTTATAGAACTCAACTAAAATTTCCTTTGGACGGGAGTTCTTTCTGTAATGAGAATCGCTCTTTTGATATCCCGCATGGATGATCAATCCCGTAACCAGATAGTCATCGTCAAAGGTAAAATGAATGGACTCACCGATTCCCTGTCCGGACGCACCTTCTACCCACGCCGTGGACAAATCCCCGTCTATGACACGGGAGGGCAGATGGGTCATATTCTGCTCAGACAGCGATGAAGTAGCAGTCACTGCGGTAATATTGCTCATGGAAATGGCTGGAGCCGCCTCTGATGTATCTTCCTCATTATCCGTGGACGTTTCCTCCGGAGAGGACTCTGTGGAAGAAGACTCGGATTCCGTCTGGGCAATCGCCGCCGTCTCCGGCATTGTCTCCTCTTTCTCCGAAGCTTTTGATGCCTCCTCCTGTTCCTTGTCCTTACGCGTCCTTCTTTCTCTCTGCGTCTCCGGCTCCTCTTCTGTCTCCTCCTCCTGGTTTCCCAGCGGCATTATGGTTTCCCATGGATATTCGCCAAAAAAGTAGTGATAGCCAGCTGTTATGGAAATCCCCAGAAGCACAATGATGGCCAGAACTATCAGGACAGGAAACAGGCTTTTTTTCTTCTTCCTAACCTTACCTGCCTGAACAGCCCCATTGGGGGCAGCTTTCTGAACAGTTTCTTTTACAACCTGAGGGGCAGTCTTGGGAGCAGCTTCGGAAGCGGTCTCAAACAAAGCGATCACCTCTTCCGGCAGCGGAGTGCCGTCGCTAGCACAAAACTTGCTTTTCTTTGTAATCACCCTGCCGCAGGTGGGGCAACGGGGTATCATGCTGCCGCATTTTCCGCAAAACTTTGATTCATCCTTAATAACACTCTTACAAATGGGACATATCATACCAATTTACCGTACCTTTGCTTCACTATTCTTATCTTTCTTCCCTTTCTTCTCCTTCACCAGCTGTCCTATAATCTTCACCCGGTGATCGATCCCCCGTCCTTCCGGCTCAAAAGGCTGGAACATGACATGGAGAGTCATCTCATCATATTCCTCCGTCCCCCAGGCCCTATCCCTTTCCTTTCCGGCAGCAGCCAGCACCGAGAGAAACTGGGAGCCATGCTGCTTGAATTCCTCCTCCGCTCTCTGAGCCTGAGGGCTGTCCTCCAGAACCTGCTTTCTCCACATCTCAAAACCTGCTTCATTCAGCTGTTCCTTGGACTGGAACATCTTAAACAATGCAACTGCCACCGTGTAACAGCTGTTTTTCCTCAATGCCCCTGACACCGCAACACTTAAGGCCGTAGACATATCCCTGTTGAGAAGCACCTTAAAACGTTCTGCCGATTTGGCCACGCACTCCGGAATCGAATAGGACCTCCAGGCATCCATTTCCCCATTGAGAGCCTCTCTCAGCTCATTCAGATCCGAAAAAATATTTACGGTACCTCTGGAAATAGACTCCGTAGCATATCTGGAAAAATTACTCTCTGTCTTGGGCACATAGTAATAGGTTCTGAGAGGATTATATCGGCAGGCCCTGAATGCCTCCATCAGTGACAATGCCTTCATATTCTCATCCAGCACATAGAGATTGATATCCCCTCCCTCCGAGATACCAAAGTCCTCAATCCCCAAATCAAAATCCTCTCTGTCCGTATGAATGTTGATCATAATATTCCCCTTTCTATGCTTCCTCAAAACGTTTTGAAATTGTTGTCAATTGTTCCCTGGTAAGAATCAGATTCACGCCTCCCGGATTCAGCACAAAGCCCTTTGCCTGTTCCATCAGAGAAGGCAGAAGCTTCTGAAATGGCACCACCGCCATCTTAAGCTTTGCCTCCGGGCTTCTCTTAAATTTCTGAAACTCCCACACATCACTGAAAACCGGCTGAAAAATATCTCCTCCAGGAGTCTTTATATACGGAAGTTTTACCTCTTTACTGCTCTCCGTCCCATAAACCGCAAGAATAAACCGGGATCGTACCAGATCCACAGTCATCTCCTCCTCCAGCTCCTGAAGACGTTTTATCCGCTCCATATCGTCTTTTTTCTGATTAGGCCTGCGCAGCTCCTGAATAAAGTAAATAACCGTCAGCTGAAGAGAAGAGCTGTTCATAGGAATATTTTTATTATTTTCTGCCTTCTTCGGATCAATCTTCACCACCTGATCCAGGGGAATCCGGCTGACACTTACCTTATCGCGAAATACCAGCATGTTGGCACCGAACAGGTGAATACTGGTAAAAAATAACGGCATCTGCTTCTTCTCCAGCTTCACTGCTTTTAAAGGCATCTGTCTCTCGCCATACTCTGCCGCAGCGGCCTTGGCAGGCTCTTCCTCCCCATACATATACACCTGGTCATCATAATCTTCCGGGTCGCACTCTATAAAAGGAAGACGGGTACTTTCCGCAAACAATACATAAACCTGTTCCAGATTCTGTATCCGCTTTATCATCAACGTATAATCCACAGACATGCTCTTTCCTCTTTTCTCAAATAAACAACAGCAATTCCTCTTTCAGCTTCGTAACCGCAAAAACCTGCAATCTCTCTTGTATACTATACCACTTTAAAGGAAATCCGTAAACCAGTTTTATTTTCAGATTAGTTCTTGAATTTGTCCCCAAAAAATACTATCATAGGGATGTAAAACATATTCCCATGAAACAAGAATAGAAAGGAACTGATCAAACGTGCATCCTTTTCTTCTGGGCATTGACATTGGAACCAGTGCCTGTAAAGTTGCTGT
>CAYWRB010000227.1:0-5101 GCA_964460025.1 uncultured Hungatella sp. | reverse complement strand
GTGGAGCTTGTGACCATGATAACCGCCATAACAGATAATGACGTGGAGACGCAGATGGACGAGAATGCCTTCATGGAAGAATTGCAGCAGCCGTCTTTAAAAGTGATTGAATGTTCTATTTTGGGGAGCATAGTTAACAAAGCATTTAAACAACAGCTTTGTAGGTATCCGAGTGTAGATGTACAGATCAAGAAAATTGCAGAGCATGAAATTTACACTATGCTTTATCCGGATATCTCCAGTAACATCTCCAGTGGATTTCGCATTGGAGAGTATGCAGGATATGACGTGAGCGCATGGATTAATGGCAACAAATTTTATCAGCGGCATTCCTGTATAGTTGGAAACACTGGCTGTGGTAAATCCGAAACTATTGCAAAAATACTTGAGGAAACAGCAGCACTGCAGGGAGCAAATATTGTTGTATTTGACATCCATGGGGAATATAGCGGGCTTTCCTATGCAGACAGCATTAGAATGGGTGAAACTCCATTCCCTATATGGATGCTTGGGATTGCGGATATGGCATCGAATGTACTTAAGGTTAAAGAGGATAGCACGGTGGTTATGTCGGCACTTAGGAAAGCGTACTACAAACAGTGTCCGGACGGGAACGAGGGAAAACCTGTACAATTTGATTTTGTAAAAATAATAGATTACTTAGAATCCTTGAATAACCAGATGATTACAACTGGTTATACGAAAGACGGTGTCCCAAAAACAACAAAAGGAGAATACAACGGTAAGCTATCCGGTGTCATAAATTCTTTGCAAAATATGCTTTCCGATAAGAGATATTCGTTTCTTTTTACAGGAGAATCGCAGTCCTATTTTACAAGCTTTATGAACCGTATCATGGGTTGCAATAAGCCAGTAAAGAATATTGACCTGTCCGGTATACCACATGATATGGCGGTGCTAATTATTGGAACGGTAGCAAAATTGATTTATAACATTCAGATTACGCAAAAAAACAATATCAGGCCGATCACGCTTGTCTGTGATGAAGCACATGTTTATATACCAGTGGATTTTCAGTTGTCCGCTTCGCAGAGACGTATGGTGGAGATCTTCGAAAATATCGCAAAGGAGGGTAGAAAGTTTGGAATTACCTTGCTTGTGGCGAGCCAGAGGCCGTCGGAGCTGAATAAGACAATAATGGCTCAGTGTGCCAATTATATTGTGATGAAGCTGAATAATGAGAATGACAAAATAATGATTAAAGGTATGATGCCGGAGGGGAGCAGTAATGTGATTGAGCAGACCACTATGTTTTCTCCTGGTGATTGCCTCATAGTAGGAGATGCCTGCCCAATTCCACTTAAAATCCAGGTTGCACTTGCGGATGAGCGCCCAAAATCGCGGACAATTAATTTCTGGGATGAATGGCAGCACAGCGGTGCTGTAAATCTGGATGAATGGATTGAAGCATATATGAATTCATAAGAAAGGAGCATTTACATGAAACACATTAACCTTGAGACGTTTGCAAACGGGGCATTTACGGCACAGGTAAACCGTGCGATGGAGGAAGTGACCAAGAACATTCAAGATCCGAATACGGAACCTGGGGCGGCACGGAAGATTACGGTTACCATCGGATTTAAACCGAATGCAGACAGGAGTTTTGTAGCAACAGGTGTGCAGACGAAGACAACGCTTGCACCAGCACTGGGTGCCGTGACTGCAATCCAGATGGGAAAAGATATCCGTACTGGTGAAGTGGAGGCAGTTGAAATTGGCACAGGGCAGATTCCAGGTCAGGTATCTGTAAATGACATTCCTGGCGTTGTACCGGAGCCGAAGGCGTATGATCCGGATACAGGAGAGATACTGGACGGACAGGCACAGGAGAGTGCCGGGAAATCAAACAAACTGATTGATATGAGAAAACAGGCATAAGGAGGAAAAAGAAAATGATTAAAGAAGCATTGCAGTATATTACAGGTCTGAAAGAGGAAAGCATGGAACCAAAGGTACTTACCATTGAAGGTAAGACTTATTGTGACAAGAGTCTGAAGAAATATCATAGTTTTGATATGGCCAGTTCACTGAAGGTGAATACGCTGACCTCTATTGTGGACTATATCAAAGGGAAGCCGGAGGAATTAAGGGAGTCTATGCTGATACATATCTGCAGCCCTGTCAAAGTTGCACTTCTTTCCGGTTTGATTGATGAGAGAGACAGGGAGACGCTGATGGTTTCCGATGCAATTGTGAATGAATTCCAGTTCGACCATTATTACGATCAGGAACGTTTCCTGATTGAGCTGCAGGCAAATTTCCTGGAAACAGAAGATATTTTGAAGATTCGTCAGGTTGCCGGTAATATCCAGGCAGGAACCACAGCGAATTATTATGATGACGGAATCAGCCAGAAGACTACAATTGATAGCGGCATTGCTAATAAAACGGACATTATTGTTCCGAATCCGGTAATGCTTTGTCCGTACCGTACCTTTGCAGAGATTGAGCAGCCGGAAAGCTCCTATGTCTTCCGCATTAAGGATGCTGGAGGAACGCCCGCATTCAAGCTTGTAGAAGCGGATGGCTGGTTATGGAAAAACGCGACAATGAAAAAGATAAAAGAGTATCTGGAATCCGAGCTTGGCAATGGACTGGAGAAGCACCGTATTACGGTGATCGCATAGCAGCAGTTCCTTTCTGGATCATATATCACATGTAACAGGTTGGTTTGTTATAGCCCTGTGCCGGGAACGGCCGGCATGGGGCAGAAAGGAGAAGTCTATGCAGAATGTATCATTCCATGTGCCCGGGAAGCCACAGGGGAAGGCAAGGGCAAGGACGGTCCGTCATGCTGGGAGTGGGCGCAGTATTTCTTACACTCCGGATAATACAGTCTTGTATGAAAATTTCATTAAGGATCAGTTCTTAAACCATTCGCAGGGATTTTATATGGAGAGTGGTAAACCTGTGGAAGTCCGGATTATCGCCAGGTTCCTTCCGCCGAAGAGCGTAAGTAAGAAGAGGCGGCTGGATATGCTGGAGGGAAGGGAGTTCCCGCTTAAGAAACCGGATGCAGATAATATCATTAAGGTAGTGCAGGATGCCCTGAATGGGGTCGCATACCATGATGATAAGCAGGTTATGTATGTGACGGCAAAGAAGGTATATTCAGCTATAGAGGGTCTGGATATCACTGTTGAGGAATATACGGGATAGGAAGGCAGGTGGTCGTTATGGGGCGCGGAGCTCCTAACAAACCGGGGCTTTCATATTTTCCGAAGTTGGTTGACTTTTATGAAGATGATAAAATCTTCGATTTACTGGACCGGCATGGTCCGCTGGGTGTGACCGTTTATGACTGTATATTATGCATTGTGTACAGGAACGGATACTACGCAGAGATCCCCTTGGATAAGCTGGCAAGAATGGTCACGAAGATGATCGGGAACAAGTGGGTGAAGAATAAAAAGGCTGTCGTGCAAGTGGTGCACTTTTGCTCTGAGATAGGTCTCCTGGATGATGACCTCATGACGAAAAACATCATCACCTCTGTTGGGATTCAGCGTCGCTATTACGAGACAGCAGTAAAGCGCATGAAAAGACAGCTCTATAACATGGAATATTGGCTCCTTGGAAAAGAAGGGAATCAGGAGCTTTTATTTAGTGAACCAAAAAATGGAATTAATTCGGAAGGAAATACAATTAATTCGGAAGAAATTCAAGAAGTTTCGGAAAAAAATACCCTAGAAATAAAAGAAAATAAAAATATGTATAATACCCCGTTTCCTGCGGAACTTGAAAGGGAATTCCAGCTGTACCTCCTTGTCCGCGCGAATAATTATGGTGAAATTCTTCCAGAGCAGGAACAGGCAATAAGGGATGACCTGAGGAGCCTGTCGATGGTTCTGGAGGAACAGATAGCTATAGTGAAGAAGGCCACTGCAGGAGGATGGAAGAACCTGTATCCATTGAAAAAAGGAAGAGAACGGAAAACGGGTAAAAACAGCTTCCAGAATTTTAAGGGCAGGGATTATGGCAATATGGATGATTTGACAAAGAAGATTATCGAATGAAAATAGATGAAATATAGAAAGGAGCCAGCCTCCGGCCGGGGCAACGTGTACACAGGCTTCTTGAAGAGATGGATAAAGAACATAAGGCGATAGAAAGAATAAAAACGGCGTCAGAAATGAGCTTGCATTATTACGGACAACCACTTGCATGTACATATTCCGGTGGAAAAGATTCTGATGTGATGCTGGAGCTGTTTAAGCGTTCCGGGATTCCGTTCGAGGTGTATAACAGTCATACAACGGCAGATGCACCTCAGACCGTGTATCATATACGGAAAGTGTTCCGAGAACTGGAACTGCAGGGGATAAAGTGCAGTATTGATTATCATAGAAAACCGGATGGAAGCGTAACTACCATGTGGAATCTGATTCCAAGAAAGGCGCTGCCGCCTACAAGGATTGTACGGTACTGCTGTACAGAGCTGAAAGAAAGCGGATGCGCAAACCGGATGATCGCAACCGGAGTGAGATGGGGAGAAAGCGCGTCAAGAAAGAGCAGGGAATCTTTTGAAGTGATAGGACACACAAAAAAAGACGGAATCTTTGTTTCAGACGAAAAGATGCTGCTTTCTGATAATGATGAACGACGCAGATTGTTTGAAAGATGTGAGTTAAAGGCAGAGACGGTTGTTAATCCTGTGATTGACTGGACAGAACGGGATATATGGGAATTTATTAATCAGGAGCATTTGGGAGTAAACATGCTTTATCAATGCGGTTATGAGCGTGTTGGATGTATTGGCTGTCCTATGGCCGGAAAGAAAAAAAGAAAGAAAGAGTTTTCGGATTTTCCAAAATATAAAACTGCATACATAAATGCATTTGAAAGAATGCTGGAGATTAGAAAAATAAGAGGGTTAGAGACAAAATGGAAATCAGGAGAAGAAGTATTCCTATGGTGGATGGAAGATGACAATATACCAGGACAAATGAATTTTGAGGATTTTCCAGAGGTGCTGCCATGAGAGAAGGATTAATCATAGACTGCTTCGCCGGTGGCGGCGGAGCATCAGTCGGAATAGAGATGGCGTTAGGCCGACAGGTGGATATAGCCATCAACC
>CAYWRB010000226.1:0-5104 GCA_964460025.1 uncultured Hungatella sp. | reverse complement strand
TCATCCGCTTTACGAGAAACTGAAGATGTATTATGTCACCGGCGGTATGCCCGAATCCGTATTGATGTGGACGGAGGCACGGGATGTTTCTGCCATGCAGGAAGCACTGTCAGGGATTATCGGCGCTTATGAGAGGGATTTTGCAAAGCATCCCAATATCAGTTAGTTCCCGAAAATCTCTATGATTTGGAAATCCATTCCGTCTCAGTTGTCAAAAGAGAACAAAAAGTTTATTTATAAGGTGGTGAAAGAAGGAGCAAGAGCCCGTGAATATGAGGATGCTCTGCAGTGGCTGGTAGATGCGCGTCTGGTGCATAAAATCTACCGCAGTTCTGCTCCCGGTCTGCCTGTAGCAGCCTATGATGACCTGACTGCATTTAAGCTCTATTTGGTAGATGTAGGTCTGCTTCGCCGTCTTGCACAGTTGGCTCCTACGGCTTTTGGAGAGGGCAACCGTCTGTTTACCGAGTTTAAAGGCGCATTGACCGAAAACTTTGTGCTGCAGACTCTGCTCACCCAGTTTGAGGTAGTGCCCCGTTATTGGACGCAGAATAATCCTCCATATGAGGTGGATTTCCTAATCCAGCGTGAGAATGATATCTTCCCGGTGGAAGTCAAATCGGAAGCGAATACTGCCGGTAAAAGCCTTAAAAAGTTCAAGGAACGATTCCCGGACAAGGTAAAACTCCGTATCCGTTTCTCTCTGGACAATCTGAAGCTGGATGATGATGTGCTTAATATTCCGCTGTTTATGGCAGATCAGGCGGATCAACTGATTGGGCTGGCATTGGACCAAGCCTCCCTAAGGAACCGCCATAAATGAAAGAAGGGATGAATTTCTAAAACCAATAAAAGAAGTGAGGATAGAATATGAAACGGAAGGTTGTGATTGTGGATGGCAGAGGAATATGGAGGTGAACTAATATGCCGAATACAGCAGAAACCATTGAAAATTTAGCGCGAAAACTTGAGAGAGTGCGTATTCTGAATGATTTAAAGGAATGCAGGACCTTAGAAGAGTATCAGGAACTTACAAGAAGGTACGAGACACTTTGCAATGAAGATAAGAAATAGACAGTAAAGCAGCGTTAAATCTGCAGCGGCAAATTTTTAGCCAGCAAAGCTGCCCGGGGAATATCCCCGGGCAGCTTTGTAATCATGATGCCAATCACAGCAGCCAATCACCACATCCATTATCACAATCAATCGCCGCATCCGGTCATCACACCAACACAAATCCCGCGCTTTGTCCGGACATAAAGAGCGTTCCGTTTTCGATTCGGATGTCTTTGCCAAAACCGTAAATCTTCTCCTTCATCTCATAAGGACAGGGGCAGGAGACATCCTCTGAGGAAGGATTGACTGCCACCAGAATCCGGCAGTTTTCGTCGGAGCGAAGGTATACCAGAGGATATTTTTTCGGCTGGCAGTAAACAAACTCAATGGTTCCGGATGCGCACAGAGACGGATAATTCCGGCGGATTTTTATGAGTTTTTGTATCTCATGCCACAGGGAATCCTCCTTGGCCATCTGCTGGGACACCACCGGCGCGTCAATGGAGGAATCCTGCACCGTATAGAGGGTTTCCTCTTCCCCGTCGGAGAAGCCGTAATTTTTCCCATTGTCCCACTGCATAGGCGTCCTGGCGCCGGTGCGTCCGTATCCGCCTTCTACGGAGGTCAGTTCCAGGTGGCGCATACCGATTTCATCTCCATAGTACAGGAACGGAACTCCCGGCATGGACAGCAGGAAGGCATACACCAGTTTTAACTCATCATAGTCCAGATATTTCCGAATCCGGTCCATATCATGGTTGCCGGAGGGGATGCATATCATACCCTTCTGTTTGGTGAGACCGTAATTCTTCTGATACGTTTCCACGAAAGCGGAGGCGTCTCCCTTGCCTTCCCGGCTGAAATAGGGATGCTCGCACCGGAACAGATCCATATAGTGGGACGGTCCGAAGTGGAGAAGGAAATCCATGTGGAATCCGCCCATTAGGGATTTATCCGGCTCGCCCCACTCGGAAATCAGTACGGCATCGGGAAAAGCCTTGTCCAGATAACTGCGGATATCCTGCCACAGCTTGATGGTCTCCGCGCTGTCCGTATCGTTTTTCACCAGGGAACCTGCCATGTCCACGCGGAATCCGTCGCAGCCTTTGGACAGCCAGAATGCCATGGCATCCTTCATGGCCTGCCTTGTTGCCAGGGCCTCCGGGGAGTCTACGGCGCTCTGCCAGGCTTCCGTGGGATGGGCGAAACCGTAGTTTAAAGCCGGCTGGTTGGAAAAGAAATTGACCGCAACACAGCCGTTGCGGGGATAAAGCCCCCGGAGGGAGCCGGTAATCCCCTCATAATCCGCCACGTCTGTCCAGATGCTGTCACTCCAAATATATCTGCCCCAGTAGGAATTAGGCTCTGCCTTGCAGGATTCCTTAAACCAGGGATGTTCTACGGAAGTATGGCCGGGAACGAAATCCAGGATAATGTGCATGTCTCTTTTGTGTACTTCCTCAAATAACCGGACCAAATCCTCATTGGTGCCGTAGCGGGGCGCTGCCTGGCAGTAATCCGCCACATCGTATCCCGCATCTCCGAAGGGAGACAGATAGCAGGGATTCAGCCACAGGGCGTTGCATCCCAGCTCCTTTATGTAGTCCAGTTTTTGGATGATGCCCTGAAAATCTCCGATTCCGTCTCCGTTGCTGTCCTTAAAACTTTGAGGATAAATTTCATAAAAAACGCTTTCTTCTAACCAATGGGTCATGTGCTGTTCCTCCCAGAATTATTTTCTTATAAATCGAAGTATATCCCACAAAAACAGAATCATGTTGTAATATATCCATGATATATAGTAAAATATCCATATCATGATACCGGCGGCGAAAGGCCCCCGCCTGCTGCCCACCCTTTGGGACTATGGCATGTTTAACACAATACAGGAAGAGGAGACAGGAAATGAAACAACAGCTTCGTGAGACCAGAAAGCAGGGAACTTCTCTTCATCCGCTGAAAATATACAGGATGGAGGATATCAACGGGAAAATTGACGTTCCCTATCACTGGCAGGAAACGGTGGAGATTCTGTGGATACAGAAAGGGAGGCTTTCATTGATGATTAAGGAAAGCTTGTATGAAGGAAAAGAGGGGGATATTTTTTATATCAATCCCTGTGAACTTCACGGGATGCGGTCCCTGACCGGAGACTGCGCGTACCTGGCGTTTATCTTTCCTCTCTCGTGGTTTCATTCTGTCTGGGAGGATGAGGCCCAGGAACTGTATATGAAGCCTCTGGAGGAGGGGAGTATCTCCATGGAGGCCTGCCTCCCTGTCCGGAGCGCGCACCATGCCATACCTATTTTGCAGGAGATATACGACCTGTATGAAGAGAGCGGGACGGGGGCCTGGCTGGGAATTAAAGGGGATCTGCTTCGGTTCTATTATTCCCTGTACAAGGACAATCTGGCTGTCCGCAGACAGAAGGATTCCGGAGAGATGGACATGCGCCTTAAAATTTCCCGTTATATTGAAAAACACTGCAATGAGCCGGTGTCCCTTAAAAGTATGGGGGAGGAATTCCATATGTCGTCCAAGTATTTCAGCGCCTATTTTCAGAAGCATTTTGCGAGAAATTTTTCCGATTATCTTATGGCGGTCCGTATGGAAAAGGCGAAAAAGCTGCTGTATGAGACGGACGGCAGCATGGAGATGGTAGCGCAGCAGTGCGGTTTTTCCAGCAGCAGCTATTTTATCCGGGTCTTTAAGCAGACCTTCGGCATGACGCCGGGACAGTATCGGAAGAGGGCGGCTCTTCCGTTTTAAAGGTGGGCGCTTATGACATAATTTCGTCCTTTCAGGACAAAATTCAGGATAAAGGTCTGATTTTTGCCGATATTATTGATATTCTCAGAAGAAGGAAGGTGATACCATGCTCTCAATCGCGGTTTGTGATGATGAGCTTCTGGAATGTGTAACCATATCGGCAGAAATCCGAATCTGTATGGAGGAGCTGGGGATTCCCTGCAGCATTGAACGGTTCTACAGCGGAAACGACCTGCTTCGGTCTTTGGAACGTTTTGATGTGATTTTTCTGGATATTCTCATGAAGGGGATGGACGGCATGGAGACCGCCAGGCAGTGCCGGCGGCTTTCTTTTGAAAAAAGGCTGATATTCTTATCTTCCAGCCGCAGGTATGTATTCGACGCCTATGATGTGGAGGCCTTTCATTATCTGGTAAAGCCTGTGGATAGAGAGAAGCTGAAACATGTCCTGAAACGGGCGGCAGAGAAAGAGCGGCTGCTTTCTGAAGATTACATTGTGGTCAGCAAAGAGCGGCAGAAGAGAAAAATTTTTCTGGATGGCGTCCGCTATTTTGAAATCAAAGGCAGGGAGATTGACGTCCACCAGGAGAACGGCATATTTACCTATTACGAAAAGCTTGGAGTCCTGGAGAAACGGCTGGCAGGAAAAGGGTTTTTCCGATGTCATAAAAGTTATCTGTTAAATTTAAAGTATGTGGAGAGTTACAACCGGCAGGAGGCAATCCTTGATAACGGCGAGAGAGTCATCATTGCCAAGCGTAGGTATGAGCAGTTTTGTCAGGCGGTTTTGTCCTGTATGAGAGAGAACGGGGGAATATTATGAGAGGGCTTACAAATGGACCGGACACCTTTCTGATGCTGGTTTGCTATCTCATGTATGCCTGGTGTGCCGCTTATTTTCTGAAAACACAGTTACAGGGGAAATCATCGGAAGCAGGAGTTTTTGGCAGCCTGCTTTTTTGCGGGCGGGGAGCCGCGTTTTTCTTTTTGGAAGGAAAACATGTTCCCTATATCCTTTACGCTCTTTGCTGCCACATAGCCCTGGCAGTCCTGGTTATGGTGGCTTTTCATGGGGAGAAGGAGAAGCGGCTTTTGGCAGCCGTGGTTTTGGCGGCTATGACCGGACTTATCTGGAATTTTATAGACTCCTTTTTGTGCTGCGGGGAGCTGGTTCTTGTGAATTTTCTGGCGGGGAAACGGCAGATTGTCTCCATCGGGGTGAAAGAAGGCAGAATCATCATGCTTCTGACATACGGCGGAGGGATTACCGCCGTAGCTT
>CAYWRB010000225.1:0-5105 GCA_964460025.1 uncultured Hungatella sp. | reverse complement strand
ACCGTTCATGCCATTCCCGTTCATTCCCATTCCGCCGCCTATATTTCCATTATCTTGCGTCTGCCTGCCTGACACCGGAGCCGGCCGTCCCATCGTAAAGGGAGGAAGTCCCGGCTGACTCGCAGCCGCTGCCTCAGACGTACCGCCTTTCTGGCTGTTATAATTGCCAAATCCGCTCATGGCCTTGGAAACAGAACCGGCTGCTCCCCGCTCATCCAACCCCGTAGCGATAACCGTGATGGTAGCCTCATCCTGAGCATTCTCATCATACATAGCACCAAAGATAATATTGGCATCATCTCCGGCCAATTCCTGCACATAGCTGGCTGCCTCGTTGGCTTCGATCAGACTGATATCTCCAGAAATATTGATGATTACATGGGAAGCTCCCTCAATCGTCGTCTCAAGCAGCGGGCTGGACACTGCCTGCTTCACAGCCTCTACGGCCTTCTCATCTCCCTTGGCCTTACCGATACCGATATGGGCGATTCCCTTATCTGTCATGACCGTCTGCACATCGGCAAAATCCAGGTTGATAAGTCCCGGCACATTGATCAAATCCGTGATTCCCTGAACGGCCTGCTGCAAAACCTCATCCGCCTTTTTAAGGGCATCCGGCATGGTAGTCCTGCGGTCTACGATCTCAAGCAGCTTATCATTGGGAATCACGATCAAGGTGTCCACATTCTCCTTTAGACGTTCGATTCCCTGAAGAGCATTGGTCATACGGGTCTTAGCCTCAAAGCGGAAGGGCTTCGTCACAACCCCTACGGTCAAAATCCCCATATCCTTGGCAATCTGGGCAACAACCGGGGCAGCGCCTGTTCCGGTGCCGCCGCCCATACCACAGGTTACAAACACCATATCCGCGCCTCTCATGGCCTGTGCCAATTCCTCGGAACTTTCTTCTGCTGCCTTTTCTCCAATCTCCGGCCTGGCTCCGGCTCCAAGTCCTTTGGTAAGCTTCTCGCCGATCTGCATGGCAGTAGGAGCTTTACAAAACTGCAGGGCCTGCTTGTCCGTATTGATACCGATAAACTCCACTCCGGCAATATTTTCATCAATCATGCGGTTTACGGCATTATTACCGGCTCCGCCCACACCTACAACTATGATTCTGGCAGCATTTTCAGCTTCATTTATCTTAATCTCTAACAAGAAAATTCCTCCTTCATTCCGGCCATGTCCCCAGGATATGTAACCGCTTACTCTCTATCTTCTCTTTATTATGTATAAACGATAACCTATCTAATACTATATTTTATTTCCCACAAAATATCAACCACTTTTTTAATTATTTTGGGACTTCTTTTTAAAAGTGTACATGGTCTGCCTGTTTACCGGATCATAAGTATTTAGATATAATATTCCGCTATTTCCGGCTATTTTGGGCATTATATCAGATAACTCCGCTATTTTCCCGTTAATATCCGAACTACCACCCAAAAAAATTTCCAGATCCTGTATAAAAAGGGTTGCGGTACCAGTAAGGTCATACTGTATCCTGTCTGCTGATAACCCATAAGTTTCCAGCACCTGAGTCAGTTTCAGGATATCCGAAAAGATCTCAGGGCTCTCAACCGGAAGAGGTTTATGGAGAACAATATGACCGAAGCTTAAACCGTCAATCCGCGGAATTCCCTCCAGTTCCTTATTGGTACTTTCCACCACAATCCCATCTTTATCAAAATACATGTAGCTGCTCATATAGGATACGTATCCTACCACACTTTTCTCATGAACGATGATCTCAAGCTCAAAGGGTCCGTGAAAGATAATCTTATAATCCTCCACAAAAGGAATCTGCAGATGCTCCTTCCCCAGACGCTCCTTTGCATAGCAGTAAGCTGAATTCCAGTCAATCCTCTTCGGAAAGATCAGCTCTACAATCTCGTTTCCCGTATACCGGCTGTTTCCTGAAACTGTCACCTGACGGATATTCACTGATAACGCCGCAGCTGCCGCCACCAGGATCACCGCCAGGATGATCAGGCTCTTTTTTGACCTTTTTAAAAAATTTGTCATAGTATTCTCCGTATATCCGCTCCAAGTTTCTGCAGGTCCCGGCATATATCCTCGTAACCTCTAAAAATATGGCCGCAATCTTTTATGGTAGTATCTCCCTTTGCAGCCAGCCCCGCAACTACCAGGGCAGCGCCTCCCCGAAGGTCAGGCGCCTTAACGGAGCATCCTGTCAGAGGGTAAGTGCCTGTCACAAAGGCTCTGTCTCCTTCCAGCCGAACCTTGGCCCCCATTTTTTCAAGCTCAAGGGCTGTGGCAAACCTTCCCTCAAAAATAGTTTCTCTGATACAGCCTGTTCCATCTCCTATGGACAGAAGGCTTAGTGCCGGAGACTGAAGATCCGTGGGAAACCCCGGATATGGTTCTGTCTCCAGATCGATTGCCTTAGGCCTTCCTTCCATGGCAATCCCAATGTGTTTTTCATACTCTTTGACCTTTGCCCCCATGTTTCTCACAGCGTGAAGTACCGCTGTCATCTCCCCGGGGCAGATTCCTTTCAGTACCGCCTCCCCCTGTGACGCAATGATACAGGAAAGATAAGTTCCTGCCGCGACTCTGTCCCCCGGCACTTCAAACACCGTGTCATGAAGACTTGTCACTCCTTTCACCTGAATGGTCTCTGTTCCTCCTCCGGTAACCTGGGCTCCCATGCTGTTTAACATGTCACATAAAGCCCCTATCTCCGGCTCTCTGGCCGCCCCCCGGATCATGGTAGTCCCTTCTGCCAATACCGCTGCCAAAAGGGCATTCTCCGTAGCTCCCACGCTGGGGAAAGAGAAACGGATCTCTCCGCCTTTTAATTTTTTGGCCTCCGCCCGGATAATCCCATCCTTTTCCTCCACCACTGCCCCCAATTTTTTTAAAGCATACAGATGAAGATCAATGGGACGCCTGCCGATGGAACATCCGCCTGGGTGGCAGGTAACTGCCTCCCCGCAACGCCCTAAAAGCCCTCCAAGCATCATGATGGAAGACCTCATGGCCTTTAAATAATCTTCCGGGATATGAATATCTGTCAAGGTATCCGTCCTGATGGTCAGCCGTCCTCCTTCCAGAGTGCATTCACATCCCATATATTCCAATATCCCCTTCATACAGAGAACATCCTGTATTCTGGGGACATGGGTCAACACTACGGTTCCTCTGTGGAGAATGGATGCAGCCATCATGGGAAGCACCGCATTTTTTGAGCCTTGCATCTCCAATTCTCCCTTTAGCGGATGTAACCCGCGGACCTGTATTATAGACAACCTGTTCCCTCCTGAAGGTTTCATGTGTTCCTATATACTATCCTATGTACCCTCAGGGCTTGTTTGTGCCTGACTATCTCAGGTTCCGGCTCTACTTTTCCAGCTTTATCTGATTCGACACACTTAATACCATGCCCATCTCCATCATCAAAAACAGGATGGAGGTTCCTCCATAGCTGATAAACGGCAGGGTTATCCCCGTGTTAGGGATGGTATTGGTCACAACAGCAATATTAAGAATCACCTGAATCGCAATATGCCCCATAACCCCAACCACCAAAAGGGCCCCGAATAAGTCCGGCGCACTGTTGGCAATCATCATAAAACGGTAGATCATAAACATGAAGATCAAAATCACTCCCACCGCACCGAATAATCCCAGTTCCTCGCAGATGATAGAAAATATCATATCATTCTGAGCCTCCGGAACAAACCCCAGCTTCTGGATACTCTCTCCCAGCCCCTTTCCGAACAGGCCGCCGGAACCGATGGCATATAGTCCCTGCAATACCTGGTAACCTCCGGTGTCTGGATAGGCTTCCGGATCCAGCCATACGTTGATCCGGTTCAGCTGATATGGCTTTAAAATCTTCATGGCCTCCAAAGCATGACCGATGGGCCCTGCAAAGGCTATAACAAATCCTCCGGCTACAATACACAGAAAAAAAGGCAGTTTTTTCCGGCTGGCTACAAACAACATAACAAATCCGATTCCGGCAATGATGATTCCGGAACTTAAGTTATTGGCCGCCACAATGGCCGCCAAGGGAAGGCAGATAAGCGCTACCCTGACTACCCCGGCCATCCGGTCTATGTCCCTGCCCAGTTTTACAATGGTGGCCGCCAAAGCCACAATGACCGCAATCTTCACCAATTCCGTAGGCTGAAATCCCAGGGTAGAGCCCACTCCAAGCCATCGCCTTTTTCCGTTGATCTTTTTGCCGAATATGCTGACAGCGATCATCAACGCCCAGGAAACGGCAATCGCCAGGCCGTAGACTTTGGCGTACCAGTGATAGTCAATTTTTGAGATGATAACCATAATCACAAATCCGGCCAGGGCGATGATTCCCTGCTTCGTCATAAAGTAGGCGGCATTCCCGTCATACTCCATCTGGGCTTTGTAGGAACTGGCGCTGTATATCATGATGAGTCCGAAAATTGTCAAAAATACAATGGTAAACAGAAGGCTGTAGTCATAAAATCTCTGAACCTTATTTTTCTTTTTTGCCAATCCAGCCTCCTTTCTTTCCAGACCGTAACTGCTCATTGCCTTATTTTCCCAGGGTCAGCGAACCATGTGCTCAAACCTGCAAGGGGCCGCTTACAGGTTTCTGACACATTCCTTGAAGATTCTGCCCCGCTCCTCATAATTTTTGAACATTCCCCAGCTTGCACAGGCAGGAGACAAAAGCACGTTGTCTCCCATATTGGCATAGGAGGCGCATACATGAACTGCCTCTGACATATCTTCCGCATACATAATGTCGAAGAAACCATGAGCTTTGGCACACTCTGCGATCTTGTCTCTGGTCTGTCCAATCAAGACCAGATATTTTACTTTTCCCTCAAAGGCTTCGATCCACGAATCATACTCCGATTGTTTGTCATAGCCTCCGGCGATCAGAAGGGTTGGCCCCGGCATGGCTTTGATGGCCTGGATAGCCGCATCAGGATTGGTTCCTTTGGAGTCGTTATAGTATTTTACACCGGACCGCTCCAGAACAAACTCGATTCTGTGTTCCACCGCCTGAAACTCTTTCACGACTCTTTGGATCACCGGCAGAGGAACCTTCATGGCAGTACTTATGGCAATGGCCGCCATGACATTTT
>CAYWRB010000224.1:0-5134 GCA_964460025.1 uncultured Hungatella sp. | reverse complement strand
GAACTTGGGATACTGCGGTGTCAGCCTGGAGGACTATATCTTCAACCGCTTGGATGAGGAGAAGCTGGATTACATAAAACACAATTGGCGTTTCAAACAGAATTTCAGCCTCATCTATGCCGCAGAGATCGACCGGGGCAATAAGAAAGTGATTACCGCCTTAAAAGACCTGATATTAAGCGAAAATAATACGGCCTATTTAGACCGTGAGATGATCTTAGGCATCCTGCGCAGCGATAATCAGGAACTGCAGAAGCTTCTTTCCGACCTTCTTCTGGCCGCCAGGCTTCAGGAAGGGCTGCGTCAGACCATCTGCGAAACCATGGACCACGGAACAACGGCTGCATTTTTAAACCTTCTAAAGACCATAGAGGACCATGACCTGATCCGCTACTCTTCCGTGAAACGAGCGGTGTCAACCTGGATTGGCATTTATGATGACAACAGCGTGGACAGGGTTACGGGAAAACTTTTGAATCTTATGGGCCTGTGCCTCAGGGATCAGGAGTATTGCAGGGAACAGCTTAAGACCAATGATTCCGTAGCCATCAGCGTGGCGCTGTGGGCCATAGGCTTTGTGGAGGCGGACCAGGCGGTGGAAGCCATGCAGAAGCTGGTAGACAGCGGCACCAAGAACCAGAAGCTGACAGCCTCCTATTACAATCAGAGCCTGTTTAATGAAAAGCTTCGTCTGCGCACGGCCAAAAAGGTGATCCTGGAGTGCTGGGAAGACCCGGAGCTGGTGGCGGCCTATCTTCCGGCCTTTTCCACTCCTCTCTACGGCTGGATTCGGGGGATGTTCCAAAAGAATTCGACAGGCGGGATAAACAAGGAAGAACGGCCTGAAAAGCCGGTATTGACAGACTATTATAAGAACAGAGAAGAAGCGGAAGAACTGTACAGGAAATTCCATGCCGTTTATGAGAAGCTGCCCAAAAAAGGGCTGATTTACGACCCGTGTATATTCCCGTGGTATCATGTGGAGCTGACGCCGGCTCAGATCATTGAACAGCTGGCATTTTTGGCTTATGTGCTGGAGGATGAGGAGAAGAAAACCCAGGCGGCATCCCTGTTAGCAGATATGACCGGTACCTACGGCAGGTCCGACCTGATTACACTTCTTTTGCATCATCCTGCAGACAGAAAGCAGAAAGAGATTCTCATCGGATACATGGGCCTTGCAGAGGAACATGCTTCGGCCAAGGCCATTTCTCTGGTGAAAAAGCTTCCCCTTGACCGCCGGGATTACCGCCTGATGGAGGATATGCTGCGGTTTAAAAGAAGCGGTTTGAGGAAAGAGCTTCTTGGTTTCCTTATGGAGCAGGAGGATCAGGACATGTCTGCCTGTGTGAAGCGCCTTCTGGAGGACAAAAAGGAAGAAAAGCGCAGTGCCGGCCTGGACCTTCTTCTCAGGCTGTCAAAGAAGGAGGGAAAGGAAGCATTTTATGAAACCATAAAGCCTATGGCTTCCCTGATCCAAAATCCTACGGACAAGGAGAAGGTTCTGATAGAAGAGATTCTGGGGAAGGAAAATTCCTCTGCCGCAGAGGAGAAAGGCTTCGGCCTCTATGATCCGGATGCGCCAGAGGTGATTGTACCTGTGGCCCCGGACAGGGATGTGCTGCAGAAATGTGTTCCTCTGTCGGAGAGTGAGATCATCCGCAAGATCAAAAAGCTGGATGCCCTGATCTGGGAACACAAAGATGACGAATATGACAGTATTTCCGGGGAGAAAGAGCTGATCGGCAATTCCTTTTATTTAAAAAAGGATGCGGATGTAAAGGGAGATAACCGGTACGCCCTGAAAAATTATCCGCTGGAGAAGGAACTTCAGGCCTTTTACCAGGAAGAAATCAAGGACTATGGCACCTTTGTGGAGCTGGAGGCGCGGATGCTTCCGGGAAGCAGCCAGGCATACCAGAAGGCCGCACCATTTTACCAGGCTGTTTTCGGGAAAATGCCGTTCAGAATGGAGCCTTACTCCGTAGATTACGGCAGACAGTTAAATGAGATTCGTACCATTTACCGCATGGCATATCTGGACAAAAAGCTGATGCTTCAGGCAGGGATTCAGGCGGCTCTGATTCTGACTCCGATGATAGATGAGAAGCGTATGATGATCTCCTATGAATACAAGGACTGGAGAGATCGTGTGGCCAAGACGGAGACATGCATCAGCAATCTTCGGTTTTTTGACCGGTTCTTTCGGGGGCTGGGATATTGGGAGACAGATGAAGAGTTTACGAAAGCATTTTATGCCGCATGGGCTTTGGAGTTAAAATGCAAAAGAGACAGGGAGAGAAGCCAGTTTGTGACAGGCGGAAGAAATATGTCCGGCTGGGGAGCAGGCGCTATGACAGCCATCACTCCCTACTGGTTTTTCAAGGCCTATCATCTGGGGCTGGTGTCAAAGGATATTGTGTATAAGGCTGTGCTGAATTATTTCAACAGGGCAGAGACCCTTCAGGCCCTGACTCAGCTGGCAAAGGGAGAATATAAAAAGCCCGGAAACCGGAGAGTATGGGAGCGTTTCTTTGGCGCTGGCATGGCGTCGGATATTCTGGAGAAGGGGGAGGAAGTCGTAGGAGAGGGGACCTGGTGCGGACAGTTGATCAGAGAGCTGTACGACTCCATTATTCCGGTTCTGGTGGATATTGAGCTTCGCAGAGGAGAGGCGGAGACGAGAGTTTCTGCTGACATGAGCGGTATCACCTACATCCAGGGAACCGGTTATCTGGTGTGTATTCTTATGGCTTTAGGCAAGGATCCTTTAAGCCGGGATGCTTACTACTCCTGGTATTACGGCGGAGGCAACTCGAAGAAAGAAGTGTTAAGCCGCCTTTTGAAAGTCTGCTATCCGGCAAAGGGGGACAACGGACAGGTTCTGAAAAATGCATTAAAGGGAACCAGCATCAAGGCAGAACGTCTGGTGGAGGTGGCTATGTATGCGCCTCAGTGGATTGATGTCATTCAGGATTACCTGGGATGGGAAGGACTAAAGAGCGGATGCTACTATTTTATGGCCCATATGAACGAGCGGTTTGACGATCAGAAGAAGGCGGTCATCGCCAGATACACGCCTTTGGAGGCGGAGGAGCTGCAGGACGGGGCCTTTGATATCGACTGGTTCAGAGAGTGCTATGAGATGCTGGGGGAGAAGAATTTCAGTCTTCTCTATAAAGCAGCCAAATATATTTCCGACGGTCAGAAGCATTCCCGGGCCAGAAAATATGCGGATGCTGCTACGGGGAAGACTTCTCTTGAGACTCTTGGGGCGGAGATCTGTGCCAAGAGAAATAAAGATCTGCTGATGAGCTACGGACTGGTGCCCTTTGAACAGAAACAGGAATCAGATATGGTGAAACGGTATCAGTTCATTCAGAATTTCGCCAAGGAGGCAAAACAGTTTGGGGCTCAGAGAAGAGCCAGCGAGACGAAGGCCGCCCAGATTGCGCTGGTGAACTTAAGCGTTCATGCCGGATTTGCCGATGTCACCAGGCTGACGCTGAATATGGAGACCAAGCTGATACAGGAGTTCGCCCCCTATATGCAGTGGAAGGCAGCAGGAGATGTGGAAATCAGCCTTCAGGTGGGAGAGGATGGAAAAAGCCAGATTCTCTGCCGGAAGGGGGATAAGATGCTGAAATCTATTCCGTCCCGGCTGGGGAAGGACCCTTATGTGCTGGAGGTGAAGGATGCTCACAAGAAGTTGAAGGATCAATATGTCCGGACCAAGAAACTGATGGAGGAGTCCATGGAAAACGGCTCCTGGTTTACGGCGGCGGAAGTGGCAGGGCTTTTGGAGAATCCTGTGGTAAAGGCGATTCTTACGCCGTTAGTATTTGCCGCAGAAGACAGAATGGGGTTTGTGTCAGAAGCGGAGGATACCAGGCCAGCCGGGGAAGGACAAAACGTGGATATCAGGCCAGCCGGGGAAGAGCAAACCGCGGATTTTGCAGCAGAGCAACAGGGAAAGATCCGGCTCATATCCTGGAATGGGGAAAGCAAAATGCTGGAAGGCAGCGATAAAATCCGAATCGCTCATCCCCTGGACTTTTACAGAGCCGGAGAGTGGCATGAATACCAGAGATATCTGTTTGACCATGAACTTCGTCAGCCCTTTAAGCAGGTGTTCCGCGAGTTGTATGTAAAGCTTTCGGAGGAACTGGATCAGAAAGCCTCAAGAATGTTTGCCGGCAACCAGATTCAGCCTCAGAAGACCGTCGGCTGTCTGAAAGGGCGCCGCTGGGTAGCGGACTATGAAGAGGGGCTGCAGAAGATTTATTATAAGGAAAATATCGTAGCCAGAATCTATGCCCTGGCAGACTGGTTCTCGCCCAGCGATATAGAGGCTCCGACCCTGGAGTGGGTGGAATTCTCGGACCGCAAAACATTCCGGGCCTTAAGCATGAGAGAGGTGCCAGACCTGATCTACAGCGAGGTTATGAGGGACGTGGATCTGGCGGTCAGCGTAGCCCATGCCGGCGGCGTAGACCCGGAGACCAGCCACTCCACCATAGAAATGCGGAGGGCTATTGTGGAATTCAATCTGCCTTTGTTTGGCTTAAAGAATGTGACGTTAAAAGACAGCCACGCCTTGATTCAGGGAAGCCGGGCCAACTATACGGTTCATCTTGGAAGCGGCGTCGTTCATCAGGAAGGCGGTTCCATGCTTCACATCCTTCCGGTTCACAGCCAAAAGAGAGGCAAGCTGTTCCTGCCCTTTGTGGATGAAGATCCCAAGACTGCTGAGATTATGTCCAAAATCGTGTTCCTGGCTGAAGACAAAAAGATCAAGGATCCTACGGTGTTAGATCAGATTGTGTAGGAGGCAGAACCCTAATCATTAGTAAATTTTTAAAAGTATAATTCCAAACTTGCATATGATCGTAAAAAGAGGTATACTAATACCAGTCTATGAAGACACACCAAGGTCTGCGTCGCTGCAGGAGGCAGGCTTAAACAGGAGGGATTGCAATGATAGAGGCAACGAGCTGTGGCGGTGTGGTGATATTTCGGGGTAAGATTCTGGTTTTGTATAAGAATTACAGGAACAAATACGAGGGGTGGGTTTTGCCGAAAGGAACTGTGGAGGTTGGAGAGGAATATAAAGAGACGGCCTTGCGCGAGGTCA
>CAYWRB010000223.1:0-5154 GCA_964460025.1 uncultured Hungatella sp. | reverse complement strand
TTAATCCCTCCATCTGGAAACTACGCACACAGGCGTAAGACCTAGTTTAATGTAGCTAATGTTGCGCCTGCTTCTACGGCATCGCCAACAGATACATTGATACTGGCAACAGTTCCATCGGAAGGTGCTACGATCTCGTTCTCCATCTTCATAGCTTCCAGAATCAACATCACTTCGCCCTTTTTCACTGCCTGTCCTACACTGGCTTTTACGCCCAGAATCTTTCCTGGCATAGGAGCCGCAACGGTAACAGATCCCTGTGCTCCGGCCGGTGCTGCTGCCTTCGGTGCCGGTGCGGGGGCTGCCTTCGGTGCGGGAGCCGCTGCTCTTGGAGCCGGTGCTGCGCCTGTGGATGCGCCTTCTTCTACGGTTACTTCATAAACATTACCATTTACTGTAATTGTATAATTTTTCATGATAAAAATCCTCCTATATGATTGCCTATGCTTTTTTCCACTTACTACCGGGTACACGCCTGATGGAGCGGACAACCAGACCATTGGCGCTTGCCGGTGCTGCGCCCTGGGCCGCCGCAATTGCCGCCGTAATGACTGCCACCAACTCCAGATCGTCTGTCAGATTCTCTTCCTGGACAGGTGCTGCCTGTACGGGAGCAGGTGCCGGTGCCGGACTTTCGGCTTTCTTCTTTGATTTCTTTTCAAACTCATTGATATACTTAAAGCAGCTGATGAGCCAGCTGATAAAGATCAGCACAACAAATACGGTTCCCATGCCCATGATCATGTTCATAAATGCCTTGGACATATTTTCTCCCATCGTATACTCCGGCTCGAAGCTGATGGATGTGATATTGTACAGATCCTCGGTTACATTCAGTACAAATTCACAGTTTCTCTTCTCGAATACCGCATTGACCGTAACTTCATAGCCGCCGGACACTGCCTTTATCCTGCCTTCATCGCTGGACTGATAGGCGCCTAAATCCTCTGTCAGGTCCGCATAGCTTTCCAGTCCCACTGCCACGGCTTCCATACCGGCCGCCCTGTTCTGATCGATAACCATGGTAATCTGATCGGAAGGAAGGGAAGTCAGCTCCTCTAAAAGCATGACTGTCTGCTGTTTTAAATTGGACTCCATCATGGGATCTAATCCGCTGGCCTCTTCTGCCTCCTTGCTGCAGGCAGAAAGGGAGAAAAGGCAGGCCAAAATGCAAAGTACCAATAATACCTTTTTCTTAATCTGTTTCATACGCCTGTCACCTCATTTTAGACCGTGCCATGTTTTTTTGCCGGACGATCCTCTCTCTTTGTGAATAACATCTCAAATGCAGCAATCACTCTCTGTCTTGTCTCTTCTGCCTCAATAATATCATCCACATATCCTCTTCTTGCAGCCGCCTGAGCGCTGGACTGCAGCTTCTGATACTCCGCCGCTTTCTCGTTGATCAATGCCACGGAATCATCTGCCTTTGCAATCTCATCCGCATACATGATCTTGGCCGCTGACTTGGAATCCATCATACCGATAGACGCGGCAGGCCATGCATACACCATGTCCGCGCCGATGGCCTTGCTTGCCATAGTCAGATATGCGGTTCCATAAGCCTGGCCCACAATCACGGTTACCTTGGGAACGCTGGCATTGGCAAACGCGTAGGTTAATTTTGCTGCTGCCTTTGCCATATTTTTCTCGCTGCACTTGTCAGCCTTGTAGCCTTTTACATTTACCAGAGTTAAAATCGGGATATTAAACGCATCGCAGAAGGAGACAAAATCCGCTGCCTTGCGGCATCCGCGGCTTGTAAGAACCGCCTCATACTCCGCCTTCTTCTCGCCCTTTTCATCGTAGCTTACGGTGCGGTTGGCCACGCAGCCTACGGTGTTGCCGTTTAAGCGGATAAAGCCTGTCACCATAGACGGCTCGTGGGCAGCCTTCACTTCCATGAAGAAATTGTCATCGGAAATCACACTCAGAGCCCCTGCCGTATCGCCGGCATAGTTCTCCAGTCCCGTGCATACCCGATTCAAGTCGTCAGTACACTCATCATAGGATAAATCATCCTCATTGTTAGCCGGAAGAATGGACACCAGTGTCCTGATCTGGCTTAAGATCTCCTCCTCGCTGCCTGCAAAATCAACCAGACCTGCCTTCTCTGCCTGGAAGTCTGCAGAAGAAGTGTCACACTTTGCCGTATAGTTTCCGTCGATGGCATTGGGTGAGTTGACGAACAGCTTCGCCTTCTTCTCTTCCATGAACGTAAAGTCAGCAATGGCGGAAGACACTGCCATGCCGCCGCCGCAGGTGCCGAAAATGGCGCTGATCTGAGGAATCACTCCGGAAGCCATGGTCTGGTTCAAGTATAGCTGTCCGAAACCATGAAGTGCATCGGTAGCCTCCTGAAGCCTTAAACCGGCACAGTCTACCAGGCCGATGACCGGTGCACCCATCTTCATGGCAAGTCCATAAATATTGGAAATTTTCTTGGCATGCATCTCGCCCATGGAGCCGCCCATCACGGAAGCATCCTGGCTGTACACATACACAAGGTTCCCGTCAATGGTACCATAGCCGGTTATCACACCGTCTGCAGGTGTTTCCTTGCTTGTCATGTTGAAGTCGGTATTTCTCGCTGTCACATAAGCGCCTACTTCAACAAAACTGTTTTCATCAAGCAGCATCTGAATCCTGCTGCCTGCTGAAGTTTGTGCTGAATTACTCATTTTGCAGTCCTCCATTTTTAAATATTTTGATGGCGATTGTCTGTTTTTTAACAAACATTCACCCTACAAATCCAATTTCTGCCGATTCTAATTGTAACCGCTACAAGCCAAAATTTCAAGCATATTTTGGTGAATTTTACAAAAAAAGAAATTGTCTTCCAATCTTTTCCATACACCACCAAAAAGATATCTTTTTTGTCCCATCCGCCGTATAAACCGGATAGGTCCGGATGGGAAAGCCGTCTATGGAGTAAACCACACGTCCCACGGCAGTCCCCTGCTTTACAGGCGCCTTCAGCTGGTCCGGCAGCACAACCTGAATCTGGACCTCTTCGTCTTCCCTCATAAGTATTTTTAAGGTTTTTTCCTCCTCCTTCAGATTTAAAGTCAGTCTGGCATAGGCCGGATGGCTTATGTCTTCATCCTGGGGAATCCCGTTCTGTACCGGCACGGTTTTCAGTTCTGTCTCACGATATATCTCCCGCTTTTCATAAGCTTCCTTCCCATAGGAAAATAAGGCCTTGGCATCACTCCATTTATAGGTCTTGTGAGGAGGCCATCCACAGCCTAAAAGAGCCAGAGTAAAATGCCGGTCTCCATCCTCCACCGCAGCCACATAAGAGTATCCTGCGCCTCCCGTAAATCCCGTTTTTCCGGACAATACACCGTCCGACATGGTTAAGAATGCGTTATGATTGACACAGGAGTATGCATTTTTCCCTTCCGTATCCATAAAATAATAGTTCTGAGTCCTTGTGATCTCAAGAAACAATTCTTTCTTTGGGGACTGCCAGGTACAGTATCTCATAATCGCTGCCAGATCCTGGGCTGTGGTACTGTGGGCCAGGGTTTTCCCGCTTTCTGTGGTTACCGATGCGTCTAAACCGTTGGGAGTGATAAAGTAAGTGTGGCTGCACCCTAACTGTCTGGCTTTTTCGTTCATCATTTCCGCAAAGCCTTCCACACTTCCTCCCAGATGTTCCGCAATCATAACAGCGCTGTCATTGTGAGATTCCAACATCAAAGAATACAAAAGGTCCTTCAAATAAAATGTCTTCCCGGCCGATGCCCCCAGGTGGACCTTGGGCTGCTTAGCTGCATTGGAGGATACGGTTACCACGTCCTCCAAGTTTCCATTCTCCAGCGCCAGAATACAGGTCATGATTTTCGTAGTACTGGCCATGGGTCGTACAAGATTTTCTTCTTTCCCGTATAATACCCGTCCGGTGTCGGCATCCAGTAAAACGGCGGACTGGGCGTGGAGAGTGATGTCCGGAGTACGTTCCTGATTGAACGGCTGCGCCTGTGGAGACGGCTGTGTTTCTTCGACAAACCGTGTTTCCGTAAAAAAACGAGAATCGGCCCATACGGCGTTACTGTCCAAAAATCCTCCGCAGACAGCCATAAAACATACCGACAGTATAAACCTTCGCGCTGCCTGCCTTACCTGTCTTTTCTTAATTCTCAAGTCTTCTCTCCCATGCAGAGTTATTATCTATCCTATGTCCGGGACATCAAAGGAATGTCAATCATTTATCTGCCAGCGCAGTTATTGGCCGCCTGGAATCAATCCTATGCCTCCTCTTTAAACAAAAAAACTGCCGCAGTTTTTTGTCAGGCGGCAGTTCTTTTCTCCTATGGAATTAATTTGACTACTTTCCGTTCGGTTTTGTTGCTGTAGATGAAATACTACTTGTATCTGAAAATGTTACTCCCTTCGTGCGGTGATAGAAAAGGTAGCGTTCCAATTCACTCATGTAAATTCCGGCATTTTGTTTCAATCCCGCATTTTCCAGATTAGAAGCCAGGTTTTCATAATACCGTTTAAAATCCATGGCTGTGTTTACATCCTGGTGACTGCCAAGTGCCATAAGCGGTATCCCGCTGCTTGCCTTTACACGTTTGTCCCCCTGCTGTGCCAGGTGGACACGTAACGCTTTCATTTCCGCCGGAGTGGCATTTTCTGCGTTCACATCCTTTAAATGAATTTTCTGGGTAAAACTTTTTCCTTGGATATCTCTTCCCTCGACATACATCACCGGATCGTCATCTGTGGAACTTTCGT
This sequence comes from uncultured Hungatella sp., assembly GCA_964460025.1. Taxonomy (GTDB): domain Bacteria; phylum Bacillota; class Clostridia; order Lachnospirales; family Lachnospiraceae; genus UBA3402. The sequence goes on along the minus strand of CAYWRB010000223.1, from coordinate 408 downwards.
CATACTTCATGTGAAGTTCCTGCCCTGAAACAGGACTGAACTCACTATGTAAATAGCCCATTTTTAACGTACCATGATAATTGCCGCCGGAAACAGATGATGACCAATCCGTTGCTCCGTTTTGTCCAAAAGCACTTTTTATTTTATTTCCGGATATAGTTCCAACCGGATATCTCGCCGCAGGAAAGCCTGCGCTTTGTAAACCTAATACACTCATTTTTTCTCCTTAAGATTTAAACTTATGGCTCCTCCGTCGTTCAGAACCATCTATGCTTTCTTAATCTAAGTCCAAGCATATTTTCTTGTTTCAATATTTTACATTTTAGATAAATGTATGATTTAAATTTATACCTTGGTTTCTGTTTTTCCGGTGACGGACCATTTTATGGATTTGTCCACAGGATTAAT
>CAYWRB010000222.1:0-5155 GCA_964460025.1 uncultured Hungatella sp. | reverse complement strand
AATGCACAGCTGTACAAAAAATCAATGGAAGAACCGTCACTAAGAGGCATGGGAACCACTCTGGTAGCTGCTTCTATCGAGGATAATACCCTGTATGTGGCCAATATCGGTGACAGCCGCCTTTACCTGTACCGGGAGCATTCCATGATCCAGATCACAAGGGATCATTCCTATGTGGAAGAGATGGTTGCTTTAGGCCATATGAACCGATACAGCCGCGATTATCTGGAAAAGAAAAATATTATTACCAGAGCGGTGGGAACCGATACAAAAGTATCTGCCGATTTTTTTGAGGAAGATCTGCAGCCGGGGGATCTGATTCTGATGTGTTCCGACGGTTTGTCCAATATGGTTTCCGAACAGAATATGGCTTCATGTCTGGAGAAAAAGGCTTCTCTGCAGCAGAAAACAGAGGAACTGGTTGATACGGCCAATGATCATGGCGGAAGAGATAACATTACTGCCATTTTGGTGGATCCACAGATAAGCGGGGGGGAGCCATGTTAAGAGAGGGAACTTATTTACAGGAACGCTACGAGATTTTGGAATTGATCGGCTCCGGAGGCATGGCAGACGTATATAAAGCCAAATGTCATAAGTTAAATCGTCTGGTGGCGGTAAAAGTCTTAAAAGGCGAGTTCAGCAATGATTCCGGTTTCGTCAGCCGGTTCAAGATGGAAGCCCAGGCGGCTGCCAGACTGTCTCATCCTAATATTGTCAATATCTATGATGTTGTGGATGAGCAGAGCATCCATTATATCGTAATGGAACTGATTGAGGGCATTACACTAAAAAATTATATTGCCAAAAAGGGAAGGCTGGAGATCAAAGAGGCTGTAGGGATTGCCATTCAAGTGGCACAGGGAATTGCGGCTGCCCATGAGCACCAGATCATTCATCGGGACATTAAGCCTCAGAATATGATTATATCCAGAGACGGCAAGGTAAAAGTGGCTGATTTTGGAATTGCCAAGGCTGCCACGGGGCAGACCACCACCATGGCTGCCATGGGGTCTGTCCATTACATTTCTCCGGAGCAGGCCAGAGGCGGATACAGCGACACCAGAAGTGATATTTATTCCCTGGGAATCACCATGTACGAGATGGTTACGGGCCGTGTCCCATTTGGAGGAGACAACACCATCGCCGTGGCTCTGGCCCATTTGGAAGAGCCTATTGTCCGTCCAAGTGTCTATAATCCGGCGATTCCCATAAGCCTTGAGAATATTATTTTAAAATGCACGGAGAAAAAGCCGGAACACCGGTATTCGACGGTGACGGAAATGATCTCTGATTTAAAACGGTCCCTGATCTATCCAAACGAAAATTTTGTAACCATGGCATCCGACCAGGATTTCGGCGGGGAGACCGTTACCATCAGCGAGAGAGAACTGAATGCCATAAAGGTAGGTCAGAAGAACTATCAGCCTTCTTACAGGAATTCTCAGGAGGAGTATCTCAGGGGAGGGCCGGCAGAGGATTATAACGGGGCGGATAATCAGAATATGGATTTCTACTCAGACGGCTATGAGGACAGAAACTATGAAGACAGAAACTATGAAGACAGGAACTACGGCCGTCCTCAAAGGCCCGGAAATGACGTGAATCCCAAGATCGAGCGGATCATGGCCGGGGTAGGGATCTTTGCGGCAATCCTGATCGTAGGTCTGCTGATCTTTGTGTTTGTACAATTAGGAGGGCTCTTCAATCTTGGCAGCGGTAATAATCCTACCACCATCCAGACGGAGATCGTTCCGCCTTCAGGGGAAAGTGCGTTAAGTGATACGGAAACTTATATGCCGGATGTCTATAATCTTCATGTTGATATGGCAAAAGCCAAGTTAAAAGAGGCGAATCTGGATATGAAGATTCTCGGTTATGAGGATTCGGATGTCATAGAAAAGGATTATATTCTTTCTCAGGTTGTCCCTGAAGGGACCGTTGTAAAAAAATATGACAGTGTAGGCGTCTATGTCAGCAATGGCAGCGACCAGATCGATTTAACTCCTCTCAACCTGATTGGAATGAATGGAGAGGCAGCAAGCCTTCTTTTAGAGCAGTATAAGTTGAAGGCCGTCCTTGAGCAGGAGGCCAGTGACGGAATTCCTGAAGGGCAGGTTATCCGCTATGAACCCTCCGGCGATGTCAAGCCCAGGGAAGGAGATACGGTCACCCTTTATGTAAGCGCCGGTCCCATGCGTACCGTGCCGGATCTGCGCGGCATCACGGAGGAAGAGGCCATAAGCCGTCTGGCGGCAGCAGAGTTAAACCCTGGCGAGGTCACCTCCCAGCATGACGCTGCCATACCTGCAGGCCATATCATCAGTCAGGGAATCGATGCCAATACCATGGCCAAGGCAGGCTCAACCGTCTCTTATGTGGTGAGTCTTGGGCCGGAAGGCAAACGGTTTACAGGTGCTATCAGCACCACCTTCCAGCTGCCATACAGCGAGATGCCAATGACGGTGACGGTTATGGTACGGCTGAAACAGGATAATAACGGTGAAGTTGTCTATCAAACTTTGATGGAAGCCAGAGCAATCAACAGCGGAGAAGTGCTGCCCATTGAGTTCTCCAATATGGAAGGGATTTCCGGCGTGGAATACGGAGAAGTGGAAGTGGTCAATGTATCCGACGGAATGGTGCTTCAAGGGTATCCGGTAACGTTTTTTGAGACAGAATGAGGCAAATCTGTGACAGGAAAAATAATAAAAGGAATTGCTGGGTTTTATTATGTGTTTTGTGAAGATCAACAGGTCTATGAATGTAAGGCGAAAGGTGTATTTCGGAATCAAAGCATCAAACCCTTGGTAGGAGATGATGTGGAGATCGCCGTTTTGGGAACGGATCCTTTCGAAGGCAATATTGAAAGAATCCTGAAGCGAAAGAACACTCTGATACGGCCGGCAGCGGCCAATGTGGATCAGGTGCTGGTGGTGTTTGCCTTGGCGGACCCTGAACCCAATCTGAACCTTCTGGACCGTTTTCTGGTGATGGTAGAACGGCTGGGGATTCCGGCGGCAGTGGGGTTTAGCAAGATGGATTTGTCTGATGGGGATACTATGAAACGCTATGGGGCCATCTATGAATCCGCCGGGTATCAGGTTCTGTTTTTCAGCACCAACGTTGATCGCGGAATCGAGGAAGTACGGCATTTCCTCAGGGGGAAAACCACGGCTTTGGCAGGACCTTCCGGTGTAGGGAAATCATCTCTGATGAACCGGATCCTGCCGAAAGCCCGGATGGAGACAGGTGCCGTCAGCCAGAAGATCAAACGGGGAAGGCACACCACAAGGCATTCGGAACTGTTTTGTACGGAGCCGGAAACCTACCTGATGGATACTCCGGGCTTCAGCTCCATCTTTGTAGACAATATGGAAGAACAGGAGCTGAAGGAATATTTTCCTGAATTCCGGCCCTATGAGGACCAATGCCGTTTTTTGGGATGCGTCCATATAGGAGAGAAAATCTGCGGGGTAAAATCCGCGGTGGAGCAGGGTGATATCGAAAACAGCCGTTATGAAAACTATAAACTGTTTTATCAGGAACTAAAGAATAGAAGGAGATACTGATATGATTATTTTGGCGCCCTCCGTTTTGGGAGCAGATTTTAAGAACCTGGAGCATGAGCTTAAGGCAGTCAGCAATGCAGGAGCCCAGTATATTCACCTGGATGTTATGGACGGTGACTTTGTGCCCAGTATTTCATTCGGCATGCCCCTCATCTCATCCATCCGAAGCTGTACGGACAAAGTGTTTGATGTCCATATGATGGTAAGAGAACCCTACCGTTATATCAAAGAAATCTGCCAATGCGGAGCGGATCTGATCACGGTTCACGCCGAGGCCTGCGGACATCTGGACTCCACCATAAAGGTTATCCGCAAAAATGGCGCCAAAGCAGGAGTTGCCATCAATCCAAGTACTCCCATAAGTGTCATTGACCTGATTCTACCCCAGGTAGATATGATATTAGTCATGACCGTAAATCCTGGCTTCGGCGGACAGGAGAGGATTCCCTATACCCTGGATAAGGTATCCCGTCTGCGCAGGCGCTGCCAGGAATTAGGCCTTTCCATGAATATCCAGGTAGACGGCGGTGTGACTTTAGACAATGTCCGGGAATTTTTAGATGCCGGCGCCAATGTGATTGTCTCCGGTTCCGCAGTTTTCAGAGGAGATGCCGCCGCTAACACCAAGAAATTTTTGGAGATCTTTAAAGAATATGAGTAGGATACAATATAACAGCAAAGAAGCATCAAAAGGAATGACAAACATGAAAACAGGAGTGATCATAACCGGCGGAAGACTCGACTTGGCTTTTGCCGGTTCTTTTTTACAACAGAATCCAACGGATTGCATTGTTTCCGTAGACGGAGGGTTAAAATATACGGAGGAATTGGATCTCGTTCCTACAGCCATCGTGGGGGATTTTGATACCATTGAACCTGCGGTTCTGGAAACATATCGGAGTATGCCCCAGATCCTGTGGGATGTCCATAAACCGGAAAAAGATGAGACGGATACCGAACTGGCCATTCATACGGCAATGAAGCTGGGCTGTACCCATCTGTTTCTTCTGGGGGCTACCGGAGGACGTTTGGATCATGAATGGTCTAACCTTCATCTGCTGAAGCTCTGCCTGGATTGTGGTGTGGATGCCTGCCTTATGGATGAACAAAACAAAGTATATCTGCTTTCCGGTGGAAAAACATTTTGCCGTACCTTAACTTATGGTAAGTATGTATCGTTTCTTCCTCTGACAGAACATGTCCATGGAATCACGCTGACAGGGTTTCGGTATCCTCTCCATAAAAAGGACATTCATATAGGGGCGGAAGCCGGATTATGTGTCAGCAATGAAATTGTGGACGAGCAAGCGGTGATTGAATTTGAAGACGGGATTTTGATCTGTGTAGAATCGAAAGATTGATATAATTGCCAACAAACTGGACTGGTCTAAAACTATTAAAGTGGTACTTTTTATCATTCCACATGTGTGCTATCATGTATGGGTCAAGGAAACGGCACGCGCCCCAAGGGCACCTGCCAGGGTCAAGGAAACGGCACGCGCCCCTAAGGGGCACCTGCCATGGTCAAGGAAACGGCACGCGCCCTCAAGGGGCACCTGCCAAGGTCAAGGAGGAATGATTTA
>CAYWRB010000221.1:1821-5167 GCA_964460025.1 uncultured Hungatella sp. | reverse complement strand
ACGGGGAGTATATGGATATTGAAGTCTTAAGCACCAAAGACTCCAAAACCATGATCGAGCAGATGAATCAGGCTATGGTGGAGGGAACCAGAATCCTGTCTTACCGCCTTCTGGAGGATTCCTGCAAAAACGCCATGTCCATTGTGGCGGCTGCGGATTATATGCTTACCTTCCGGGAGAACCATAAGCCAAACGATATGGAGGCCTTTTTTAAAGAGTTTTCAGAGTTCTTAAGCCAGCCAAAGATCGGCATTACCAAGGAGACAAAAAAGGGGCAGAGGGAGCTGGACTTAAAACCGTTGATCTACGAGGCACGGCGAAACGGGGATTCGGTTTTTTTAAAGCTTTCTACAGGAAGCAGGGACAATATAAAGCCGGAATTGGTCATGGAGGCCTTTTACCGTTGGAGAGGGCAGGCATATCCGCCTTTTGCCATGATGATTGAACGGGAAGAAGTGTATGCAGATTTAGGAGAGGAAGGTTCTAAACGGTTTACACCGTTAGAAGATTTGGGACAGGACATTGAATAAATTAATCGTTACTCCCATAGAACACCGGATCCTGACGGTTCTGATGGAAGATTCCAGGGTGATTCAGATGGATTTTGACCAAGAAGGCGCCTTGATCCTGGGCAGTATCTATGTGGGAAAAGTAAAAAATATTGCTAAAAATATTAATTCCGCCTTTGTGGAGTTTGGAGACAGGCAGATGGCTTACTATAGTCTGGCTGACAATCCGGTGCACAATTTTACTCTGCCGGGACATAAGGGAAACCTAAAGGTTGGAGATGAGATTATCATCCAGATTTCCGGGGAAGGGGTGAAGACCAAAGACCCTGTGGCCACCGCCAATTTAAGCTTTACCGGACGTTACTGCGTGCTGACCTGCAACAGGAAGCAGATCACGTTCTCATCTAAGATCGGCAGCCAGCCATGGAAAGAGATGATCCGCCAAAGGCTGACGCCATATAAAGAAGACAGCTTCGGAATCATCATCCGGACCAATGCCTGGGACGCTTCTCCTGAAGCAATCATAGAGGAACTGGAACTTTTAAAGGCACAGTATCACAAGGTGATGGAGGAAGGCTGCCACAGAACCAGCGGCAGTCTGATTTTCCAGGCCCTTCCTCCTTATGTGGGAAGATTGAGAGATACCTATTCCTACCATATGGAGGAGGTTCTTACCGATTCTCCAGCCATATTTGAACAGCTGAAGGAATATCTTTCCCTTCATCAGAAGGAGGACTTAGAAAAATTGAGATTGTATAGGGATCCTATGGTTTCCTTAAGTAAAGTATATCAGCTGGAAAAGGCTATGGAAGAGGCCACGGCCCGTCATGTATGGCTCCGCAGCGGAGGATATCTGGTGATCGAGCCTACGGAATCCATGACGGTAATCGATGTAAACACCGGAAAGTATTCCGGCAGGAAAAATTTTCATGATACCGTTGTAAAGATTAATCTGGAGGCGGCAGAGGAAGTGAGCCGTCAAATAAGGCTTCGAAATCTATCAGGCATTATTGTCGTTGATTTTATAGATATGGAATCGGAAGAGGATAAAAAGCTTCTTCTTAAAACCCTGTCCGCTTACTGCGCAAGAGATCCGGTAAAAACTACGGTGGTTGATATTACAAAGCTGAATTTAGTTGAAATTACGCGCAAGAAGATTCGAAAGCCCTTCTATGAGCAGTTAAAAGGTACGGGTATTTCTTACAAAAAGGAGAGAACATGAAAATTATAATCGTAGGATGTGGGAAGGTAGGCGCCACCATCGCAGGGGAGCTGAATGAAGAGGGTCATGAGATTACCATCATTGACCAGGATGCGGAAGCTCTTAAAAATGTGACCGGCAGCATCGATGTTATGGGAGTGGAAGGCAACGGAGCCATCTATAAGGTTCAGGCGGAAGCAGGCATCGCGGAAGCAGACCTGCTGATTGCAACCACCAATTCGGATGAGCTGAATATCCTGTGCTGCCTGATTGCCAAAAAGGCTGGTAATTGCCACACCATTGCCAGGATCCGCAACCCTGAGTATGCGGAGGAGGTAAACTATATCCGCGAGGAATTAAACCTTTCTCTGGCCATCAATCCGGAGCTGGCCACAGCCAGAGAGATAGCCAGATTGTTAAAGTTCCCTTCTGCCATCAAGATTGACACCTTTGCCAAAGGCCGGGTGGAGATCATGAAATTCCAGATACCTGAGGACTCTGTGCTACATAACATAAAGGTTTTGGAGATTGCGCAGAAAACCCACAGCAATATTTTGGTGTGCGCGGTGGAACGAGGAGACGATGTGGTGATCCCCAACGGTTTGTTTGAACTTTGTGCCGGTGACAAGATATCCTTTATCGGTTCTCAATCGGAGTCATCTAAATTTTTCCGTGCGGCAGGCGTGAAAAACAACAGCGCCAAATCGGTGATGATGATCGGAGGCGGTAAGATCACCTATTATCTGGCTAAGATGCTAAAAGACATTCCCATCAAGATCACCATCGTGGAAAAGGATAAGGAAAACTGCGAAGTATTAAGCGCCAATCTGCCTTACGCCATGATCATCCACGGAGATGCCTCGGACCAGCAGCTTCTCTTGGAAGAGGGACTGCGGCAGACAGAGGCATTCGCTGCGCTGACCGGCTTTGACGAAGAGAATATCATGCTTTCCCTCTATGCGGCCAGTCAGTCCAAGGCAAAGCTGATTACCAAGGTAAATCGGATTTCCTTTGAGGATGTGATCAATTCCTTAAATCTGGGAAGCGTGATCAACCCTAAATTGATTACGGCGGATCTGATTCTCCAGTATGTCCGAGCCATGCAGAACTCTCTGGGAAGCAATGTGGAGACGCTGTACAAGATGTCAAGCCATGCGGAAGCATTGGAATTCCGGGTGGGAAAGGATTTTCCAATGCTGGGGATTCCCCTGGAGAAAATGACGTTGAAGCCCAATCTGTTGGTGGCATGCATCAACCGGAAAGGTAAGATTATCACCCCGCGAGGGAAAGATACCATCGAGATTCAGGATACGGTAGTCATCGTAACCACCAACAAAGGATTAAACGATCTGAAAGATATCTTGAGGTAACCATGATGAGGAGTTATTATGAATCTGAAAATTGTATTTTACTATATGGGATGGGTTCTCAATATTGAGGCTCTCCTTATGCTTCTGCCATGTATAGTCTCCCTGATCTACGGAGACGGACTTTTAAAATTTTTCCTGATTCCTATGGCAATGTGTGTGGTTATCGGATGGACTGCCTCCCACAAAAAGCCTTAGGATGCGGTGTTCTACGCCAGGGAAGGATTTCTTGTGGTATCCTTAACCTGGGTGATGCTCAGCTTTTTCGG
>CAYWRB010000221.1:0-1811 GCA_964460025.1 uncultured Hungatella sp. | reverse complement strand
CCCTTTTGGCTCAGCGGGGAGATCCCTTCTTTGACGGATGCCTTGTTTGAGACGATTTCCGGATTTACCACCACCGGCGCCAGTATCTTAAATGAAGTGGAGGTTCTTTCCCCGTCCCTTCTCATGTGGAGAAGCTTTACTCACTGGGTAGGAGGCATGGGGATCCTGGTGTTTATCCTGGCCATTCTGCCTTTGACCGGAGGCGGCTACAACATGCACCTGATGAGAGCGGAAAGCCCTGGCCCTTCTGTTGGGAAAATGACTCCCAAGCTTAGAACCACTGCGAAAATCTTGTATGTCATCTATTTTGTCATGACTCTTATTCAGGTAATTCTGCTGCTGGCGGGAGGAATGCCATTTTTTGATGCCCTGGCCACCAGCTTCGGAACTGCCGGAACCGGTGGTTTTGGTATTAAAAACAGCAGTATCGCTTATTATGACAGTTATTATCTTCAGGGCGTTGTCACGGTTTTCATGATCTTATTCGGCATTAATTTTAATGTATATTATCTCTTTTCCGTAAAAAAGTTTAAAGAGGGCTTCCTGTGTGAGGAGGCTCGTGTGTATCTGGGAATCATCGCTGTCTCCATCGCCTGTATTACCTGGAATGTGAGGGGAATGTTCCCCACCTTGTTCGATGCGTTCCATCATACGGCGTTTCAGGTGGGGTCTATCATTACTACCACCGGGTTTTCCACCGTTGACTTTGACAAATGGCCGCAGTTTTCCAAATGTATCCTTGTGGGACTGATGCTGATCGGGGCCTGTGCCGGAAGTACGGGAGGCGGAATGAAGGTTTCCAGAATTGTCATCTGGATGAAGGAGACCAAAAAAGAGATCGCGGCCCTTCTTCATCCCAGAAGTGTAAAGGTGTTAAAGATGGAGGGTAAAGTGATTGGGAATGATGTGGTTCAATCGGCTAACGCTTACTTTATCGCTTACTTTTTCATTTTTGCCATCTCCGTTTTGCTGGTCAGTCTGGACAATTTTGATTTTACGACTACGTTTACGGCAGTGGCGGCTACTTTTAACAACATAGGGCCCGGACTTGGAGGGGTGGGGCCTATGAGTAATTTTGCGGGGCTGTCGTCTCTGTCGAAATATGTGCTGATGTTTGATATGTTGGCAGGTAGGCTTGAGATATTTCCGATGCTTCTTTTGTTTGCGCCTTCTACGTGGAAGCGGTTGTAAACTGTAATGTTTCAGGAACAATGCATGTCTGAAGCATTGGGAGAATATATATATTTTGGGGAGTTTCGTTTTTATGAGGTTTTCATAGGAATGGGGGAAGGAAATTGACAGTAAGAGAATCTATGGAGGAATTGGAGCGGCAGTATCTAAGCCCTTATGCCTCCTTAAGCCGGAACACTTTAGGGAGGGACAAGCCGGAGATTTTGTGTGATATCCGGCCGGAATATCAGAGAGATCGGGATAGGATTCTCCATTGCAAATCTTTCCGCAGGCTGAAGCACAAGACACAGGTGTTTCTGGCCCCGGAGGGGGATCATTATCGGACGCGTCTGACCCACACATTGGAGGTTTCCCAGATCGCCAGGACCATTGCCAAATCCCTGCGTCTCAATGAAAGTCTGACGGAAGCCATTGCATTGGGCCATGATCTTGGCCATACGCCTTTTGGTCATTCCGGAGAGGCGGTACTGAATCAGATCTGCAAAGAGGGATTTACCCACTATACCCAAAGCATCCGGGTGGTGGAGGTGCTGGAAAAGGACGGGCGGGGGCTGAATCTGACCAAGGAGGTCCGTGACGGACTTTTGAACCACAGAACCTCCGGACATCCTTCTACTCTG
>CAYWRB010000220.1:4115-5177 GCA_964460025.1 uncultured Hungatella sp. | reverse complement strand
GGGTCCTGGCAGAAGCTGGCGGCGGGAATTATCGTGATCATGCTGCCAACCATCGTTATCTATGTGTTCTTCCAGAAATATATTCTGGCCGGAGTGGCTGCCGGGGCGGTGAAGGAATAGCCGGTCAAAGGGCCTTTAAGCCCTGCAATATAAAAAGAATATAAAAAAAGATAAAAAATCACATTGTATTTCAAAGCCTTCCCCCTTATAATAGAGAGGAAGGTTTTTTGAAATTTTATTCATGACCAGGAGGGTAAACATATGGCAATTTTAGTAACCGGAGGTGCCGGATATATTGGCAGCCATACTTGTATTGAACTGTTGAATGCCGGATATGACGTGGTGGTCGTTGACAATCTCTGCAATTCCTGCAAGGAGTCCTTAAAGAGAGTGGAGGAGATTACGGGAAAAAGTTTAACCTTCTATGAGGTGGATCTGCTGGATCAGGGCGGATTAAAGAGGGTTTTTGACAATGAGAAGATCGAGTCGGTGATTCATTTTGCCGGATTGAAGGCGGTGGGAGAGTCTGTCTTTAAGCCGCTTGAGTATTATCATAATAACATAACGGGAACCTTGATTCTCTGTGACGAGATGAGAAAGCATGGGGTCAAGAGCATTGTGTTCAGCTCTTCCGCCACGGTTTACGGGAATCCGGCTTTTGTACCTATTACGGAGGAGTGCCCTAAGGGGGATATTACCAATCCTTACGGCCGGACCAAGGGAATGCTGGAGCAGATTCTGACAGACCTGCACACGGCGGATCCGGAGTGGCAGGTGATGCTGCTTCGTTACTTCAACCCCATCGGCGCCCATGAGTCAGGAAGAATCGGAGAGAACCCCAAGGGAATTCCCAACAATCTGCTTCCTTATATTACGCAGGTGGCTGTGGGCAAGCTGGTGTGCCTGGGAGTCTTTGGCAATGACTATGATACGCCGGACGGAACTTGTGTGAGAGACTATATCCATGTGGTGGATCTGGCAGACGGCCATGTGAAGGCTCTGCAGAAGATGAAAAATGAGAAGGGCGGCGTGTGGATCTACAATCTGGGTACCGGAACAGGC
>CAYWRB010000220.1:2386-4105 GCA_964460025.1 uncultured Hungatella sp. | reverse complement strand
ATGATCAATGCCTTTGAGGAGGCCAATGACTTAAAGATTAATTATGTGTTTAAGGAGAGACGTGCAGGGGATGTTCCGGCCTGCTATGCAGATCCTTCCAAGGCTCATAAGGAGTTAGGATGGACGGCCAAGAGGGGGATCAAGGAGATGTGCCAGGATTCCTGGAGATGGCAGAAGAATAATCCGGAAGGATATGCGGAGTAAACGCGGTGGAGAACTGTCTGCGCAGCAATGCGCCGGATGAATTTGACAATATTAAGGAGACATACGATGGGTGGAATTTTTGGAGTTGCTGCCAGAAAGAACTGTACGCTGGAACTGTTTTATGGAGTTGATTATCATTCTCATCTGGGGACTCGAAGAGGCGGAATGGCGACCTATGGGCCGGAAGGTTTTAACCGGGCGATTCACAATATAGAAAATTCTCCGTTCCGCACGAAGTTTGAGCGTGACGTGGAGGAGATGAAGGGAAATTTAGGCATTGGATGTATATCGGACTATGAGCCTCAGCCATTGCTTATTCAGTCTCATTTAGGCAGCTTTGCCATTGCCACAGTGGGGAAGATCAACAATTTCCGCGCCCTTTTGGACAGGCTGTATGCCGACGGAAGGTCTCATTTTCAGGAGATGACCAGCGGGCAGGTAAATGCCACGGAGCTGGTGGCTTCTCTGATCTGTCAGAAGGACAGTCTGGTGGAGGGAATCCGCTATGTGCAGGAGATTATTGACGGTTCCATGACTCTGCTTTTGCTGACAAGGGAGGGAATCTATGCCGCCAGGGACAAATACGGCAGGACTCCGCTGGTAATCGGACAAAAAGAGGATGCATATTGTATTTCTTTCGAGAATTTTGCCTATATTAATCTTGGATATCAGGATTACAAGGAATTAGGTCCGGGAGAGATTGTTCTGGTGACTCCCGAGGAGGTAAAACAGCTGGCGCCTCCCGGGGAAACAATGCGGATCTGTTCATTTTTGTGGGTATATTACGGATACCCTACTTCCTCCTACGAGGGGGTCAATGTGGAGGAAATGCGGTACAAATGCGGCAGTATGCTGGCCAGGCGGGATGAAAATAAGGTGTCGGCAGATATTGTGGCAGGTGTGCCGGATTCCGGGATCGCCCATGCCATCGGCTATGCCAATGAGTCCGGGATTCCCTTTGCCAGGCCGTTTATCAAATATACGCCTACCTGGCCCAGATCCTTTATGCCTACCAATCAGGAACAGAGGAATCTGATTGCCCGGATGAAGCTGATTCCGGTTCGGGCGCTGATTGAGAGAAAGAGGCTTCTTCTCATTGATGATTCCATTGTGAGAGGGACTCAGCTTCGGGAGACCACAGAATTTCTGTATCAGAGCGGTGCCAGGGAGGTTCATGTCCGTCCGGCTTGTCCGCCCATACTGTTTGGATGCCGATATCTGAATTTTTCCAGATCCCAGTCTGATCTGGATCTGATTTCCAGAAGGGTGATTCTGGAGATGGAAGGAGAGAAGGCAGACGGCACATTGAAAGAGTATGCGGACCCGGAGAGCGACCGGTATGAGGGAATGTGCCAGGAGATCTGTAAGAAACAGAACTTTACCAGTTTAAGATATCATCGTCTGGATGACATGGTAGAGTCCATCGGCCTTCCCAAATGCAGGCTCTGTACCTACTGTTTTGACGGCAGAGAATAAAGTGAAGAAAAGGTAACGGTTCAAGGGGAAGGCGGATCG
>CAYWRB010000220.1:0-2286 GCA_964460025.1 uncultured Hungatella sp. | reverse complement strand
AAAAAGAGAGGTTTAGGGCAATGATAGTCCGGTTGAAAAAGAATGTTATGATCCACAGGATGATTACCATTTTCGCTGTTGTGGCCTCGGCGGTTCTTCAGACCTATGTGATCCAGGCGTTTATCCGTCCGGCAGGGCTTTTGTCCGGCGGATTTACGGGAATCGCCATCCTGCTTGACAAGATAGCGGAATTGTATGGAAGGAGTTTTTCCACATCCCTTGGGATGCTGGTGCTGAACATTCCTGTGGCGGTTCTGTGCAGCCGCAGCATCAGTATGCGGTTTACTTTTTATTCTATGATACAGGTATTTCTGGCCAGCTTTCTTTTAAAGGTCTGTCATTTTACGCCTATCTTTGAGGATCTGATGCTGAATGTGATTTTTGGGGGTTTCCTTTACGGACTGTCCATTGCCATTGCACTGAAAGGGAACGCTTCTACGGGAGGTACGGATTTTATCGCGCTGTATGTGTCCAATCGGACGGGGCACTCTATCTGGCAGTATGTGTTTGCCGGAAATGTGGTGCTTTTAAGCTTGTACGGACTCATGTTCGGGTGGCAGTATGCCGGGTATTCTATTTTATTTCAGTTTGTCTCTACGAGGACCATATCCGCATTCCATCATCGGTATGAGCGGGTGACTCTTCAGATTACCACCAAGAATGCGGAAGACGTGATCAAGGCCTACGTATCCCAGTACCGGCATGGAATTTCCTGTGTGGATGCCATAGGAGGATACAGTCATCAGAAGATGTATCTGCTGCACACAGTGGTATCTTCCTATGAGGTAAGTGAGGTGGTGGCGCTTATGAAGACCCAGGATCCCCATATCATCATCAATATGATGCGGACGGAAAATTTCTACGGCAGCTTCTACCAGGCGCCTATGTGAGAGAAGCCTAGGAGGAAGACGGATGTGAGGCAGCCGGCCGGCGGTCAAAAGGAGCGGCTGGGGAAAGGAACAAGATCAGGAGGACAAAAAATCTATGGCAGCAGAATTGTTTCATACGCCGGAGGGTGTGAGAGATCTGTACGGCAGAGAGTGTGCCAGGAAGCTGGCAGTGCAGGACAGGATAAGCCGGGTATTCCATCTTTACGGATATCAGGATATCGAGACACCTGCCTTTGAATTTTTTGATATTTTCAGCAAGGAACGGGGAAGCGTAAGCTCCAGGGAAATGTTTAAGTTTTTTGACAGGGATAATAACACGCTGGTATTGAAGCCGGATGTGACACCGGCCATTGCCAGGTGTGTGGCAAGATATTTTATGGATGAAACCATGCCGGTGCGGTTGTGCTACCGGGAAAGGACCTTTACCAACAATACCAGTTATCAGGGGCGGCTGAAAGAGATTACCCAGACAGGAGTGGAGTTAATCGGGGATGACTCGGAGGCTGCCGACGGGGAGATGATCGCTATGGTCATTGATTCCCTGAAAGCTGCCGGGCTTTCCCAGTTTCAGGTGGAAGTAGGGGAGATGGAATTTTTCAAGGGGCTGGTAGAAGAGGCGGGAATGGACCGGGAGACCGAGGAGACGCTGCGGGAATTGATCGAGAATAAGAACTATTTCGGTGTGGAGGAGCTGGTATCCCGTGGGAATCTGCCGGAGGCTTTGAGGGAATTGTTTTTAAAGCTGCCGGAGCTGTTTGGCTCTCCGGAAGAGATGGGGAAGATCAAGGCTATGGTGAAAAATGCCAGATCCTTAAAGGCCATCGAGAGGCTGGAAAAGGTACAGGCGGCTTTGGAGTCCTACGGGATGGCGGAGTATGTGTCCTATGATCTTGGCATGTTAAGCAAATATCAGTATTATACCGGAATTATTTTTAAGGCCTACACTTATGGGACAGGAGAATACATTGTAACCGGAGGAAGGTATGACAAACTGCTGGTTCAGTTTGGAAAGGATGTGCCTGCCATCGGATTTGCCATTGTGATCGATCAGCTGATGCTGGCCATGGCCAGGCAGAAGCTGGAGATTGGGACAAAAGGGCCGGATATCCTGGCTCTCTATGAGCCGGGAGCCTGGGAGACGGCGGTGAGGTCAGTCCTTGACCTTCGAAAGAACGGGATGAACGTAGTGCTGACGAAAAAGTCTTCCGAAATCTCCAGGGAGGAATACTGCCAGTACGCCAAGGAGCATGGATTTCAGAAGATTTTGTGGGTGGGAGTACATCAAGGACAAAAGGAGGAGCAAGTCAAATGAGCTATTTGACCATAGCCTTGACCAAGGGGCGTCTGGCCTATAAGACGTTGGGGCTTTTGGAGCAGGCAGGGATTACCTGTGAGG
>CAYWRB010000219.1:0-5249 GCA_964460025.1 uncultured Hungatella sp. | reverse complement strand
GATGCTGTCAGCGTTGCCGTGGAGGAGCAGGACCTTTCCTGCGTAGTTCCCGATCTCCTCATACACATCGTAATCCCACATGTCCTCCACATAAGGGCGTCCTGCCGTTATCCAGTTGAACTGGAACTTATCCGGCACCTCTTCCAGGGAATCGAACTGTTCATGTACCGCATCCCCCACCAGGAATGCCGGATACATGAGCACAAGGCCGGATACCTGGTCTGTATGCCTTGCTGCCGCAATGGCGGAGGTAATTCCTCCCTGGCTTGTGCCAAGGAGCACGATTTTATCTTCATCCACAAACTCCCATCCGGATGCCGCTTCCATAATCACTTCAAGGTCGGAAACCTCTGTCATGACCGACATTTCCGTGGTATCCCCGTCACTTCTGCTTCCGCCTCCGCCCCGGAAGTCAAAACAGTAGGCGGCGATGCCATGGCTTGCCAGCTGCTTAGCATAAGCGGCATTGGACCGGTAGGAGCCTCCAAGCCCATGGGCGCATATCACAAGGGGAACTTTTTCCCTTTCTGTCTCAGGAATATAGGCAATGCCGTAAATCTTCTGGCCCTGATTTTCCAGTTCGATTTCCTGCTGCCTGTAGGTATAGACCGGAAGATTTTCAAATTCCAGAATTTCAGACGTACCTTCCCTTTGGATTTCCTCCCGCAGCTCTTCCGTCTGTGCTTCGTCGAGGGAACGGTCCTGCAGGTTTCGGAACAAAGCAGGGTAACGGAAAAGGCTGTATCCGCCAAAAGCGAGAGCCATAACAGCTATCACTGCAATTCCCATAATCAGCCCTTTCTTGCTATGCTTCATAGCCGTTCCCCCCCTTATAAACATTCCAACAGGATCTCATAGATTTCATCCCGCCCAAGTTCACGGGGATTACATTTTATGATATTGCAGGTATCTGCCACCTGCCTCAGCACTTGCGGCGTAATCTCCACCGTAGATCTCAGCTGGCCCATTTTTGTAGGAAGCCCGCACTCTTTGATAAAGTTTTCCAAAGCATCCACACCGTCCCCCGCCGTATCCGCGTCAAATACCACCTTCGCAAACCGGGTGAATTTCTCCGGCGCGTCTTTCAGGATATGACGGTAATAGGCGGGGTGGATCACGGCAAGCCCCTGACCGTGATTGCAGTCCGTATAAGCCCCCAGCTGGTGCTCGATCTGATGTGCCTGAAAGTCGGTCAGGCGGCCGCATTTCAAAATCCCGTTTTCCGCCATGGCAGAATCCCACATCAGGTTGCTTCTGGCCTCCATGTCATTGATGTTCACAAGAAGGCGGCGCATATTCACAACCGTATTGCGCATAACGGCCAGCGCCACGTCATCCGATACGTTATCCTGATCCGAAGTTCCCAGATAGGTCTCCATCCCATGGCTTAACGTATCAAAAGCGCCGGAAAGCACCTGCACAGGCGGCACCGACATGGTGTAAGCCGGATCAAGAACAGCAAAGGATGCCGCGGTCCCAAAGACCGGTCCTTTCCACTTCTTTTCCTCGTAAGTAATGACCGCGCCCGGATTCATCTCCGCGCCGGTACCGGAGGCGGTCACAACCGCTCCCATGGGAATTCCCGCCGTGGGAAACTGCCCTTTGCCGTATTCCATGTCCCAGATGTCTTCGGACAGCCGTGCCTGTGCGGAAATCACCTTGCAGCAGTCAATGACGCTGCCTCCTCCCACGGCCAGGATAAAGTCCACACCCTCCTTCTTCACAAGCTCCGCCCCTTCCTGCACTTTGGTATATGTAGGGTTCGGCATGATGCCGCTAAATTCCACAATCCTCTTCCCTGCCTGATTAAGCATTGTCTTCATCTCATCATAAATGCCGTTCTTCTTCACGGAACCGCCGCCATAAGCCAGCATAACGGTTTTTCCAATTCTGCCATGCTCTTTTTCAAAGGCCTGTGCTGCACTGCCTTTCCCAAAATAAACCTTTGTGGGATAAGAAAATATAAATTTGTCCATTGTAAAGTCCTCCATCTTATTTTTGCATATTGGCTTCCATGATCTCTCTCAGTGAAATATGCTCATTGCGGTATCTTGCGTCCGGGTTTTTCTCCGGAACTGTCAGCCCAATGGCCTTCTTGGGACAGGCATGGGCGCAGGCCAGACAGGTCTGGCAGTTTCCCGGACTATGTACCGCTTTCCCATCCTTTACACGGATCGAGGCGGAAGGACACACTTTTTCGCAAATACCGCATCCGACACATCTGTCCGTAACCCGGATCAGATGCTGCCATGCATCCGCCGGCATCTGGCTCATGCGGTCAAGGAACTGCCGGTGAGCGGCCCGGTCTGCGTCCGTCACCTCTGCGATCATGTTTTTACGGGAGGATAAATCCTCCAGAATTACGGCCATGTTTTCTTCAATTCTTTTCTCTATCTGTTTCTGTTCGTCCATGTCAAAGCTGGGAAGCCAGTTATCCACCATCATGATCACATTGATGTAATTGACAGAAATGCCGCATTCCCTGCAGAGTTTCTCTGCCAGTTCGACAGCTCCCCCATGACGGTTTCCATAGGTCAGGATCATATAGAAATATTCCGTATGAAATACTGCCTTTTTCATAAATTCCTTTACCATAGGCGGCACCTCATGGCCGTATACAGGGGCCACGATTCCGATGCTGTCCGCCCTGAATTCCGGATGCTCCTGCCCTATCACCTGTGGGATGCTGACAGGCTCCTCTTCTATCTGTTTCGCGATATACAGGCTGTTGCCTGTGCCGGTGAAATAAAATACCATAAAGTTTTTCCTCCTGATCTTTCCTGAATCTCTCTTTGATATCCACTGCCCGTTTACTGCAGATTCAAACTGAGCTCCTGTGTTTCTTCACTGACCGGCTTAAAAGTTCCCTGACTGCGGTTCAGTTCATACACTTCACTCCCCGCCTCTGTTGCCGACCACTTTTGTTCCAGCCTGCCAATCAGCTCTTCTGCCGCCTTTCCGGCCCCTTCTTCCCCGTCATATGCCTCAATGGTGATTACCGTATCCATAGCAAAAAATGTGACTGATGACGGGATATTTCCTCTGTCCTCTTCCCAGGCCTGCCTATGCCGTAAAAGCCCTGCCGAAATCAGGAGCAGGCCCGTTATTGCAATAAAAATCCCCGCCTTTCCTCGCTTCCCCATCCTTATGTTGTCCTGTTTTTTCCTGACAGCCTCCGGATTTTCTTCCCCCCATAATGGGCCAGATATACAAATAACCCCATTACTGCCAGATACTCCGTAAAATAAAGGACTGTCGGACGTTCAAAATCAAAGAACACAAAGGAGGAGACCAGGAACATGTACAGATAAAAACCATTTTTGATAAACGCGTACAGACCATATCCGGCCATCGCCGCTGCCGGGCCCATGAAGGTTTACTCTGAAATCTCCACAGCGGGTACACGAAGTCCTATTCTCCTGACAGATTCAGCCCCTGTACCCACTGCTTTACACTGTCGGCCGCACCTGCCACGTTGTTTCTGGAGATGGAAAGCCCGTCTTTGAGAACCTCCGCTCCCGGCTCCAGATCCGCGATGGTGGAAACCGTTCTGGAAAACCCGCTGCCCCCATGGGTGGAAAAAGGAATAATGGTCTTTCCGGTAAAATCATACTCCTCCAGGAACGAGTAAAGAGGCATGGGAAGATCCGCATTCCAGTTGGGATACCCCAGAAAAATCGTGTCATAATCCTCAAGATTGTCGATATGAGTGGCCAGTTCCGGCCTTGCGTTCTGTGCCTTCTCGTCCCAGGCGAAATCCAAAAGAGGCTGATGGGTGCCCGGATACTCCTGGACCGTCTCAATGGCAAACAGATCGCCTCCCACAGATTCATGAATCAGGTTTGCAAGATACTGGCAGTTCCCCAGCACTTCCCCGTCCACGGCCACACGGCTTGCGCCTGCAACCGTGTCAACACCATCGGTTTCCATGACGGAAAAATAGGCCACCAGGATTCCTCCCAATGGGGTGTCCCCGTCCCCATTTTCCTCATTGAAACCGGCTTCCTCCCCCGCCCCGGTCCCTTCTTCTGTCTGTTCCATGTCCTGTGTTTCGGTTCCTGCATTTTCTGTCTGTACAACCCCGGCGGCAGAAGTATTCTGCCGGCTGTCCTGACTGCTGCCGCAGCCCGCCAGTGAAAGAGCGGCTATGGCGGTAACAATTGCTGCCGTATGTTTTCTCATTTCATTCATTCCTCCTCTTGTTCTTTCCTTCTTGTCATGCTATAATGCGATTGCTTCAACCGCTTTCCACAACCGATTATATTTTACGGTAGTTACTACCGGTCAATAGGCTTTTTAAAAATTTCTGTGAACATTTTGTGAAAAAACAGGAGGAAAATCCTATGATGTACACCATGATGCAGGTTTGCCGTGAACTGGATATCACCTATCAGACTTTAAAATATTATTGTAATGAGGGCCTGGTTCCGGGAGTCAAGCGGGATAATAATAACCGGCGGGTTTTCGATGAAAAAGATGTGAAATGGATTAAAGATCTTACCTGTCTCAAGAAATGCGGTATGAGCATCTAGGAGATGAAAGAATATCTTGAATTATGTCTTCAGGGAGAGTCTACGATTATCCTGCGGAAAGAAATGGTGGCCAGAAAGCAGGAATCGCTGCGCACCTCTATAAAAGAACTGGAGGACAGTATTGCCTATATTGATTGGAAACAAAATTTCTATGATAAAGTGCTTTCCGGTGAAATCCCTTATGTCAGCAACCTGATCCGGACAGAAGAATGACCGAAACGCACTTTCTATATCATTTTTCCTATTCTCGCCCAATCTCCTCCGCTGCACAGGAACCTGCCGCCGTTATCATGCACATCGCACAGATCGGCCTGCGTCTATTTCCCGCCGTAGACCTCATACTGCTTTTTCGGTCCGCCGCAGACCGGACAACGTTCCGGGATATCCTCGCCTGCCATAACATAGCCGCAGACCGGACAGACGCAAATTTGCGTCTCTGTGAAATTCTCCAGATCTGCCGCCTTTCCCAAAAGAGTTGCGTGTACTTTTTCCGCCATAGCCGCGCCGGCATATGCCTGCTTTGCCAGCGGTCTGTCGTGATTTTCGGCGTACTCTGCCAACATTCGGTAAAGATGGCTGTATTCAAACTCTTCATTCGGCACATAGGTCCGGATCGATTCCGCAAAGGGCACCGGCTGGTCGAGAATCGAGAAAAAACTCCGGGCATGATAATATTCAGAAGCCGCAAGCGCCCGGAAAAGTTCCGCAATCGGTTCC
>CAYWRB010000218.1:799-5297 GCA_964460025.1 uncultured Hungatella sp. | reverse complement strand
CCGGTCCATTTAAAGTTTGCCTTCGGCAAAGGGACCGGATTCTTCGCGTCCGATATCCTTTTTTACGGCCTTTGCAGCCAGTGCAAAGGCCTAGGCTGAACGGATGTCTTACCCTGTTCACCTTCAGCCAACTTACCTTTTGCTGCTTCGCCGTTTTTCCATCAGCTTTTCAAAGTCCTCTTCACTGTATCCGATATCCTGAAGTCTTTGACGCCGCCGTTCCCTCCGTCTAGCGGCGGCTTCTTTTTCTTTTTTATGTTTCCGCCAGATGAGAAAACCGCTTGCCCCAGCCAAAGCCAATACGACTGCGGCCATTATGATATAGGTTCCGGCAGCACCCAGTCCCTTTCTCTGCTGGGGGACGGATGGCTCCGCCAGGGTATCCACATCGGACTGAGCAGAGGATTCCTCCAAGTTCTCCGGCATGGTCTCATCCCCGGCTTCCCTGCTTGCCCGCAGCGCTTCTTCGGCCAGAATAGCCTCCCTCACACTCTTTTGATACACATATGCTGCCCCTACTTTTCTGTCATTATAGGTATATTGAAGCCGTGCTACCGCACCTGCAGGGGCGTCTGCAGGAAGCTCCGTCTCCAAAGTCCGGCCTGCATCCGTAAACTGCCCGCCCTTTGGCAGCGTAACAACCCCGCCTTCCTCAAAAGCTAAATCAGAGGCTTCATAGGAAGTGCCGCCGATTTCTACCTGATCAACACCCTTTAATAAGGTGTCATGATCCGGTATTGAGAGATTGGTGAAGGAACGAAAACCAAAATCCAACAAGGTTTTCCCATCTATATAATATTGCGGCTGGCTTCCCTTCAAGATAACGCAGACCAGCCTCCTGCCATCTCTCACCCCATAGGTAACCAGCGTATTGCCGGCAAGAGACGTATAACCGATTTTACCGGCTGCAGCCCCTTCACAGTAATAAGTATTGTTTGAGGGATCCGCCATCAAAATCCGGTGTTCCATTGAAAAAGTAACACCTTCCGGGTTGTTGATGGTAGCCGGAATCCTGTGAGATTTTGCGGAACTGATCTCAAGGACCTTTTCATTCTCAAAAGCAGCTATGGAAATTAATGCCATATCATAGGCGCTTACCTTTTGACTGTCATCATTCAGCCCTGACGGATTGGCAAAATGAGACCCATCCTGGCATCCCAAAGAAGACACCTTCTCATTCATCAGATCCGCAAAAGCTTCCCGGCTGCCTGCCACATGCTCTGCCAATGCGTTGGCTGCCTGATTACTGGATTGGAGTATCAGAAGATAGAGGCAGTCTTCTACAGAAAGACGGTCCCCCTCCTCCATAGACATCTTGTTGCCGCTGCCTGACTCCACATTGTACACGGCATCATGGGAAAATTCCACCATCTCATCCATGGAAGCATGTTCCGCCACTACCAAAGCCGTCAATAATTTCGTGATACTGGCCGGAGGCGAAGCGACATGGATCTGCTGGCCAAACAGCACAGCCTTTGAATCTACATCCATAACAATTCCAAAATCAGCCATAATCCCCGTATCGGAAGGCCAATCCGGCGCCCCGTAAGCGCAGACTCCCCCCAGACCCGCTGTCATTACGCCGGTCAGTGCAAAGGCTGTGATTTTGCGAATCAAGCTTTGTAGTCTCATCCTCTCCTTCTCCATTCTTAATGCTTTGCCATCTGCCTTAATTCCTTCAGGACTCCCATGACAATTCCCGTTGCCAGCACAAAGGTCAGCATATCTGCCACCGGCTGGGCGATCTGAAGGCCCAGCACGCCTAAAGTTCTCGGAAGCACAAGCAACGCCGGAATCAGAAACAAGCCCTGTCTTCCCATGGCTACCAGGGAGGCACGAAAGCCGTACCCGATGGACTGAGTCAGCATATTTACCATAATCACCCATGCCTGGAAAGGCATGGTCAAAAGCTGCAGCCGGAGGGCCAGAGTCCCGATGCGGATAACCTCCGGGTCGCCTTTTCGAAAGGCGGTCACAATGGGCTGGCTGAAGATAAACGCCAGGATCCCAAAGGTGGTTAACATAATCACCGCCACCTTCACACAGAACCAATAGGCCTGCAAAACCCTGTCATAGCGCTCCGCCCCGAAATTAAACCCGCATACCGGCTGGAATCCCTGCCCAAACCCGATCAGGCTGGAGTTCACAAACATCATAAATCTGGACACAATGGACATAGCGGCAATGGCCGCATCGCCATAAGGACCTGCAGCATAGTTGAGAACCACAACCGCCACACTGGCCAGCCCCTGACGGCAGAAGGAAGGCAGCCCCGCATGAAGAATCTCCCCATACATGGAAAGGGTAGGCGTAAAATTGCCAAGCCGTATCCTGATACATCCTTTCTGTACATTGCTCTGATACAGCAAAATCAAAAAGCTGATGATCTGACTCACCATGGTAGCAATAGCCGCACCGGAAATCCCCATATGAAATACAAAGATCAGAACCGGATCCAGAATCATATTGAGAATGCCTCCTGTGGTGATGCCCACCATGGCAAACACCGCGTTTCCCTGGGCACGGAGAATATTATTCATCACAAAAGAAGTCATCATAAAGGGGGCGGCAAGAAGAATATACCTGGCATAATCCTGGGCAAAGGGCGCTATGGTATCCGTAGCTCCCAGAAAATAGACCAAAGGCTTAGAAAACACCGTTCCAAACACTGCGATCACCAGCCCGATAATCCCCGCCGTGTAAAAAGCCGTGGCTGCCGCCTTTCCCGAAGCCTCATCATCCTTTTTCCCCAGAGACCTGGAAATAAAATTGCCGCTCCCCATGCCAAGGGTAAAGCCGATGGCCTGGATCATTGCCATAGCCGAGAACATGACTCCGACGGCACCTGAGGCGCTGGTTCCGATCTGACTTACAAAAAAGGTATCGGCCATGTTGTAGATAGAGGTCACCAGCATGCTGATGATGGTAGGGACCGCCAGACGTGGAATCAGCTTCTCCACCGGCGTCTCTGTCATCTGCTTTAATTTTTCTTCCTTTGATAAGGCCATTGTTTTCTGCATGCTGATGTTTACTCCTTTCCTGTGCGGTACTGTGAGAGTCCCGAATTCTTGCCGTAGGTCTGTGCACCTGCTGTGGGTCTGTTCACTTGCTGCGCCGGCCGTAGGACGCGCCAGAATGCAGTCTTCGCATTCTGTTTATATCTTCCGGAGGGGGCTAGCTACTGTACGATCCGCCTCACTGCCAGAATCGTTCTGTAAGCCGCATTCCCCACCTTGATTCCTGTGGTCGGAGAGCTGGCATGGACGATCTGTCCGTTGCCAATATAAATACCTACATGCCCCGCATAGCAGATAATATCTCCCGGCTGGGCATCCGCATACTCTACTCCTACTCCTGCGGAGCGCTGCTCCGAAGAAGTACGCGGAAGTGAAATTCCAAAATTTTTATACACGCTTTGTACAAAACCGGAGCAGTCCGCTCCCTGGGTCAAGCTGGTTCCTCCGTAGACATAGGGATTCCCCACGAACTGAAGCCCGTAATCCGCCACCGCTCTTCCGGCAGCCGTCCCTCCTGAGCTTTTGGTAGGCGCACTGGATTTCGCGGTACTGCTGGGTCCCGGAGAAGACTGGGAGCTTGAGGAAGAGGAATTTCTGGCTGTCTGTGTCTGCTGCCTTCTGGCTTCCTCCTGCCTTCTGGCCTCTTCTTCCGCCCTTCTTCTGGCTTCCTCCTGAGCCCTTCTTATCTGCTCATTCTTCTGGGCTATGGTATTGGCGTAAGCCGCAGCATCCTCCTTGGCTTTGGCGTATTGCGCGTCAAAATCAGCCACCTCCCGGCGCTTCTTTGCAATGGTAGTCTCCAGATTGCTCTGCTGGTCCTTGTACTCCAGCTCCATAACCTCCATATCCGCCTTATCATTCTCCAATTCTTCCTGATAAGCCTGGACCTGAAGCTTCGTCTCCTGGTACTCCTTAAGCATCCTCCGGTCATAGTTGTATATCTCTGTTATGTACTCGCTTTTATTCAGCAGATCCGCCATGCTCTCCACCTTCAGGAGAATATCCAGATACTCCGTATCGCCCTTCTCATACATATATTTGATACGCTTTTTCATGGCCGCATACTGCTTCTCTTCTGTGGCTTTCGCCGCATCATAATCTTTTTGGGCCTGTTCAATCTGCAGCTCCATGTTGGCAATGTCCGCTTCCAGCAGGGCAATCTCTGACAGAATCTCCGTCAGTTCATCATTCAAACTGGATACCTGGGCCTGGGCCGCATTTCTCTGGGACTCAGCCTCCCTCGCCTTTTGGTTGGCCTCGTCTAACTTTTTCTGTGCATCCCTTTTCTCCTTCTCCATCTGGGATGTGCTTGTAGCCATAACCGCCATGGGCTGGGCAATGGTAATCAGGCCTGCCAGAAAAAGGCATAGAACCTGCTTCATTCTTCTGTTGATTTTTATGCTGACTTTCCCACCGAATTCCTTACGGATTTGTTTCCTGATTTGTTTTCCTTGATGTACACTCATTCTATTCCTTCAAAA
>CAYWRB010000218.1:0-789 GCA_964460025.1 uncultured Hungatella sp. | reverse complement strand
GTGTTCTGCAATTTGATCATCGGTGTTTTGTACTGCGGTATCTCCGGATGCTGCTTTCTTCTGCATCTATTTCTCTCCTCGTCAGAAACTCCTAAAACTTACCAATATATAAAAAGATAATTCCTTTTGCGAAACTTGTCAAGATTTACACCTTGTAAATCATTACTAAAATATTACAATTTTATTAACCAGTTTTTTCACCCACATCCTTGTATTCGCTTTCTCTTTCCTTTTTTCTTTCGTTCCTTTTCTCTTTTGCCAGCTTTAGGCTTCAGCATCTTCTCACATATCTGCGAAATGTGTAACAGAGATTAAAATAAGTCTCCTCCTCAGATTCCAGATCCATCTCCCATTCATCCGCCTTATCCAAATCCGGGAAATAGGTATCCGCCTCATAACAATAATCAATGCAGGTCACATGGACCGTATTACAATAGGGCAGAAACTGCTCATAAATCTGCTGTCCTCCCGTCACAAAAATTTCCTCCTCAGGGTACTTCTCAATCTCTTTTAATGCTTCCTCTATGCTGTGGCACACTACCGCCCCTTTCACCTTGTACTCCGGATTCCTTGACAGCACAATGGTAGTCCTCCCATACAAAGGCTGGCCGCCAGGAAGGCTTTCCAGAGTCTTTCTCCCCATCACCACCACTTTGCCTATGGTCTCCTCCCTGAATAATTTCTGATCCGCCGGAATGCTGACCAGAAGATGCCCGTCTTTTCCTATGGACCAGTTTTTATCTACCGCCACGATCATATTCATATGTAATGCTGTCTCCTTCCTGTTCC
>CAYWRB010000217.1:1166-5303 GCA_964460025.1 uncultured Hungatella sp. | reverse complement strand
GCAAAAAGCAAAGGAGAGGAACATCATGAAAACAGAAGAGACATTATCTCTCTTGGAATCTGCCCAGATGAAACATCTGTTTCAGAAACTGTATGGAGAAGCCGCCGTAGAAGAAAATGTGAGACGCTATCAGGACCTGGTTCAAAAATTTCAGACGGAGTTTGGAGACAAGGACATCCTGCTGTTTTCTTCCCCCGGACGTACGGAAATCAGCGGCAACCATACGGACCACAATCATGGCAAGGTACTGGCCGGCAGCATCAATCTGGACTGTGTAGGCGTAGCAGCCAAGAATAAATCCAACAATATCAACATCATAAGCGAAACCTTCCATCAGTCCTTTACCATCGATTTAAACCGTTTAGAGCCCAGCGAGCGCATGGCTGGAACCGTGGACCTGGTTAAGGGGCTTTTAAAGGGATTTGAAGAGTCCGGCTTCCAGGTGGGAGGCTTTGACGCATACATAACCAGCAATGTAATCAGTGCGGCAGGCGTCAGCTCTTCCGCCTCCTTTGAGATGCTGCTCTGCTCCATTTTAAATACTTTCTTCAACGAAGGCCGCATGAATACCGTAGCCTACGCCCATATCGGAAAGTATTCGGAGAACCACTACTGGAACAAGGCCTCAGGCCTGCTGGACCAGATGGCCTGTGCAGTAGGCGGATTGATAACCATTGATTTTAAAGAACCGCAGAATCCGGCTGTGGAGAAAATCGACTTTGATTTCAGTTCTCAAAATCACAGCCTGATTATCGTCAACACCGGAAAGGGACATGCGGATTTAAGCGCCGATTACTCTTCCGTTCCCATGGAGATGAAGAAGGTTGCGGAATGCTTTGGAAAAGAGGTATGCGCCCAGATAACGGAGGAGCAGGTTCTGGAACACCTGGCCCAGGTTCGGGAGTATGCCGGGGACCGGGCCGTCATGAGGGCTCTTCATTTCTTTGAGGAGAATAAGCGGGTGGACGCAGAGGTAGCGGCTTTGAAAGAAAACCGTTTCCAGGATTTCCTGGCTCAGATTACGGCATCCGGCAATTCCTCCTGGAAATGGCTTCAGAACTGCTATACTACCGCCAATGTGGAAGAGCAGGGAATCAGCATCGCTTTGGCTTTGACTGAACTGTTTATTGGAAAGAAGAAGAGAGGCGCATGCAGAATTCATGGCGGCGGATTTGCCGGAGTCATCATGGCTATGCTTCCTAACGATTTGGTAGATGAATACGTGGAATATATGGAAAAGGCTCTTGGAGAAGGCAATGTATACCGCATGAGCATCCGGCCTTACGGCGCTGTCTGCGTAAATGACATTGTGGCAGGACTGTAAAATATGGACATGTCAGATGGGCCAGGCAGCGAGTTTGCTGCCTGGCCCATCATGTTTTAAAAAGAATTCAAGAAACGTTTCACCAAAAAGATTCCGGCCCCCGGCGCCGCCGAATCGTCGGTAAAGGCGCTGTGTACCAGGCGGATGTCTGTAGATTGAAAGGAGCACTCCTCTTTTGCATACTGTGCTAAAAGGAAAAAGTCCTGCTCTTCCATGAAGGAATGCAGATATCCGCCTATGATATATTCGCAGTCAAACAGCATGCGGATATTGTTGATTCCCATGGCCAGGTTCCGAAGATAACGGTGCCAAACTGCGGTACGTTTCTGACAGCCGGACCGCATGGCCTCAAAAAACTGTTGTAACGGCTCCCCGGCTTCCTGCTGCAGGGCATTGGCGGAGCAATAGGCCTCCATACACCCTTTCTTTCCGCAGTAGCACGGACGCCCTTCCGGATAAAGGCGCATATGTTCTATGACACTGCTGCTGAACTCCTGCCCCCGATGTACGTCGCCGTTTACAATCAGGGCGCCGCCAAAGTTACGGTTTAAGGACAGAAGAACCGCATCCTTCTTACTCTTCCTAAACCACATCTCCGCAATGGCAGACGCCTCCGTATCATGAATCAAGGTACAGGGAAAATCTACGGCTCTCTGTATTTCCTGCAGCTTCAGACCGGTACAGCCCAAAATCTCACCGTAAATAACCGTAGAACCATCGTTGGATACAAGGCCCTGAATGGCAATGGATACGCCCAGAATCTGCTGCTTCCACGGTTCTTGGCCGACCTTGGTTTCTGGCAGAATCTCACCTTGGATTTGAGTTCCCGATTCTCTTTGGTTCCCTGTGCCGGTTTCAATCCTGCCCCCTGCTTTACTCTCAGCCCTCGCTTTTTCCTTGTTCTCTTCTTTTTTTTGAACTGCCTCCCAGGCGAAGTTCCGGATTTCTCTTCCCAGCCCCTGAAAATAATCCTCTGTCCGCGAAAAGGGAACCGGAACCTCTTTGGATTTCAAGACATTCCCGTAAAGGTCCACGGCCACAATCCGGTAAAACTCCTTTAAAAGCACCACTCCAAGAGCAATGCGGGCCCGGGATACAAAATGATAGATGTGGGCCTTGCGTCCTCCCGTAGATTCGTAAAGGCCCCGGCGTTCAATAAGCCCCATGGCCTCAATTTCTTTCAGATTCTGGGTCACAGTCGGCAGGCTCATGGAAAGAGCCTGGCTGATTCCCTGTTTGGAAATTTCTTTATGGCCGTACACGGCACGGAGAACCTTCCTGCGGTTGGCAATTCGGATGTCTGCGGATGTTGCGGATGCGGTCATGAAATACTCCTTTTTCTAAGCTTTAGCCTTTTTTGCGTTAAGCAGCTCCTCCGAATGCAGCTCCCCAGCCGCAAACAAGGCGTTTTTCGTAAGGGTTGGAGCCACCAGCTCATAAACCAGTACGGAAAAAAGCACCACGCTGCGGACCATAGCGCCGTCAGAAAGAGATGCTGCGGTAATGGCCATTCCCAAAGCCACACCTGCCTGGGGAAGAAGGGTAATGCCCAGGTATTTCTGGATATTTTTCTCACACCCGGTCATGGCACAGCTGCCATAGGCTCCCAGAATTTTTCCTGCTGACCTGGCGATAATATACACGGCACCGATAAGCAGAACCACCGGATTACGCAGAATCAGCAAATCCAGCTCCGCTCCGGAAAGTACAAAAAACAGGATAGTAAGCGGCGTGGTCCAGCGGTCAAGTCGGGCAATCAGAGCCTCTGACGTTTCGCAGATATTGCAGAAAATGGTACCTGTCATCATACACACCAGAAGCAGGGAGAACCCGCAATGCACCGGCCCCACCTGGAACTCTACCATGGAAAGCCCCACGGTCAGCAGTACGAATGCAACCGTCATGGAGATTCGGTTTCCCCTGGAATGGAAATACCGCTCGCTCCAGTCCAGAATAAATCCGGCCACAGCGCCTAAGGCAAGAGACAAAATAATTTCCAGTATGGGTTCCACAATCACTGTGATGGCGCTGACTCCGCCCTGCTCCAACGCATTGGCTATACCAAAGGATGCGGAGAAAAGAATCAAGCCTACCGCGTCGTCAATGGCAACTACCATCAAAAGCAGCCGGGTAAGAGGACCATCAGCCTGATACTGACGCACAACCATAAGGGTGGCGGCAGGCGCCGTTGCGGCTGCGATAGCACCCAGAGTGATAGCTGACGACAGGGAAAGTGCCGACGGAAAAACAAAATGAAGCAGAATAAGAGCCGTGTCCACAATAACAGTGGTAACCACAGCCTGAAGAATACCTACGGTAATGGCCTGACGTCCCATGCTGCGCAGCTGCCCAAGACGGAACTCATTGCCAATGGTAAATGCGATAAAGCCCAAAGCCATATCCGAAATCAAGCTCATGGAACTGACCTCTTCCATGGAATGGAAGCCGACTCCCGGCAGCTTCAGACGCCCCACACAAAAAGGACCGAGGAGCAATCCGGTAATCAGATATGCCGTAACGGCGGGAAGACCCACACGTTTCGCTACACGGGACATAAGAAGTCCTGCAATAAGGGAAATGGAAATACATAATAAAAGATTTTGCATAGGGATATCCTTTCTCAACGCTGAGAAAACCGGAAACACCGCCATGGAGGCCCAGAACCTTCCGCTGACTTTAACCGTATTTTCCCGCTTGTTTTATATTTTACTTTTCTAACGATAATAAGATATCACGTTTTCGTATAAATTCAATCTGAAAATTTCACAAATTTTGTAAATAATTCCTTCTAAATCTCTCACAAATTTAGCACT
>CAYWRB010000217.1:0-1066 GCA_964460025.1 uncultured Hungatella sp. | reverse complement strand
AAATAATACAGGAAAGGAACCGAATTATGAAACTATTAATCATCCGGCACGGAGACCCGGACTATTCCATTGATTCCCTGACCGAAAAAGGCTGGAAAGAAGTGGAGTATCTGTCGGAAAGACTGGCAAAACTGGATATAAAAGATTTTTATGTTTCTCCTCTGGGAAGGGCAAAGGATACCGCCTCCCGCACATTGGAAAAACTTCACAGGACGGCAGAGGAATGTCTGTGGCTGCGGGAGTTTAATCCCCTGATTCGCAGACCGGACGCAAATGGCCGTGAGGAAATCGTCTGGGACTGGCTTCCCTCGGACTGGACAGCTGAGGAAAGGTTCTATCATTACGACCAATGGCAGGAGCCGCCGGTGATAAAAGAGAGCCAGGTAAAGAAAGAATATGACTGGGTAACAGAAAACTTTGACCAGGTTCTGAGTAAGCACGGATACATACGGGAAGGACACTGCTACCGGGTGGAAAAGTCCAACAATGACACCCTTGTTTTCTTCTGCCACTTCGGAGCAGGCTGCGTGCTTATCAGCCATCTCCTGGGCATTTCCCCTATGGTGCTGTGGCATGGAACCTGTGCCGCCCCATCCTCCGTAACCACCGTCGTAACCGAGGAGCGCAGGAAAGGAACCGCCATATTCCGCATGTCTTCCTTTGGCGACATTTCCCACCTGTACGCCCACGGGGACCCCCCTGCTTTTTCTGCCAGGTTCTGCGAATGTTATGAAAATGCTGATGAGCGGCATGATTGATTGACAGCTTGGCTGATTTACGGCATAATTTCAGGCCGGCAGCCACCGGGCCACCGGCCACCTTTATTGAGGCAGCAAACGGGTATATCCGTTGGATGACGTACAGGGAATCAGCGTAAGGGACACATGAGGCTCAATTTCATCCTGGACACGGATTCCGTCCTGCCCACTTTGCCCGGAAAGCCAATAATCAGGTTCCAATACAATTTTCAAAAGGGCGGTCTGGGGAATGCTGCTGCCGAAAACAAAGTTCCCCAGACTGTAGACAATTGGCTTTCCGTTATAATATTCTATGTTTTGAAGTACAT
>CAYWRB010000216.1:0-5351 GCA_964460025.1 uncultured Hungatella sp. | reverse complement strand
TGTTTTAAGATTGCCAAGCTGGCGCTGATGCCTTTTGGGGCGACAATTACATATTGTAATTAATTGCATGTCATAAAATCAAAAAGGGGGTTGCCGTTTTCCGACAGCCCCTTTTTTTAGTTCCCGCATTCAATACTGATAGCGTTAAATCGGGATAGAAGGTCGTCAATCTTTATGGCGGCTTTTTTATCTCCGGCTTCATCTATGACAGTCTGTCCCTGATGCATCATAATAAGGCGGTTCCCGTATTCCACCGCATAGCGGAGATTGTGGGTAACCATGATGGTAGTCAGATTTTTTTCTTTTACCACCTTGTCTGTCAGTTCCATGATGACTTCGGCGGTTTTCGGGTCCAGGGCGGCGGTGTGCTCGTCAAGAATCAGAAACTCGATTGGAGTCATGGTGGACATGAGTAGAGCCATGGCCTGACGCTGCCCGCCGGAGAGAACACCTACTTTCACATGAAGCTTATCTTCCAGGCCAAGTCCTAAGGATTTCAGGTTTTCCCGGTAAAAGTCAATTCTTTTTTTGTTGGTGCCGGGGCGCAGGTTGAAGGATTTGCCTTTATTGTCTGCCAGGGCCATATTTTCAAGGATTGTCATGTGGGGGCAGGTGCCCATAGCCGGGTTCTGGTAGACGCGGCCGATACGCCTCTGGCGTTTAAATTCCGGCATGTTGGTGATATTTTCGTCACCGATATAGATGGTGCCGGAGTCTAAGGGAATACTTCCGCAGATAATGTTGAGCATGGAGGTTTTGCCGGAGCCGTTGCTGCCTACGACGGACACGAACTGGCCTTTCTCGATGGAAAGGTTAAAATCCTGAAACAGACACATTTCATTGACCGTGCCGGTATTGTAATATTTATTGATGTTGTTCAGTTTAAGCATGGGCTTTCACCTTCTTTCTCCGCTCGGTGCTGACTACCAGAATAATCAGAAACAGTATGGAGGTAATCAGTTTTAAGTCATTGGATTCCATACCCATGGAAATGGCAATGGAAATACAGGCTTTGTAGATGACGGAACCTGCGATGACGGCAGTGGTAGGCCGCAGCTCTTTTTTGAAGAGGCGGCTTGAGAAGGAGGTGCCGTTTTCCGGAGTCAGAAGCTGGATTCCGATGATGACGCTGGCAAGGCCGATGACGATGGTTCCGGTGCCGACGGAAATTTCAAAAAAGCCTTTGTGCTGGCAGTAGATGGAGCCGGCCAAAGCGGCGAATCCGTTGGCGATAGCCAGCCCTACGATTTTTACCATTCCTTTATCCTTGGCAAGGGAGGTGACCAGAGACTCATTGTCACCCACTGCTCTTAACAGATATCCGGACCTGGTATTCAGATACAGGTCCAGAAGTATCTTGCATATCATGACAATGATAAACAGAATGATAACAATGGTGTAAGGAGATGCGGTCTCAGGAATATGGTCTGTGAGAAACTGATTTTCAAAAATAGTCTCCTGAGTGAAGATCGGCACATTGGCCCTTCCTCCTGCAATCCGCAGATTTAAGGAGTAGAGGCCGGTCATGACAATGATCCCGGACAGAAGATCCCGAACCTTCAATTTTACATGAATAAAACCTGTGACGCATCCGGCTAAGGCTCCGGCCAGAAAGGACAAAAATAACGTCAGCGCCGGGTGAACTCCGGCCAGAATTGCGGAGGCGGTGAAGGCCGCCCCCAGAGGAAAGGTACTGTCCACGGACAAATCCGGAAAATCCAGGATTTTGTACGTAATATAGACTCCAAGTGCCATGACGGCATAGATGAAGCCTTCTTCTAAAATGCCTAAAATCAGTGTCATGATTGTTTTATCCTCGTCTCTTTCATTGATAGTGGTGGAAATCCCCCCTCATTGACGGGGGGGTACCTTGGCAAGGTATGGGGTTACTGGGAAAGTTTCGAATTCTTGCATTCATGGTGGTACCTTGGCAGGACGGGGGGATTTACTGTGTAATTTCCGTAAACAATTCTTTAGCAGAAGCGGTTAATTCCTCCGGAATGGCAATCCCCAGATTTTCCGCCACCTTCGTATTGCCATAGAAGGCAGCCTCCTCAATTACCTCAAAATTCATTTCGCTTGCCTTTTTCTCACCTTTTAAAACAGAGGCAGCCATTCTTCCGGTCTGCTTTCCAAGGTCGATATAATCTAGGCCCATGGCAGCCAGGCAGCCGATTTTTACCTGTTCAATCTCGCTTCCGAATACGGGGATATTTTTCTTGGCGGCTTTATCCAGAATGACAGGAAGAGAAGCCACTACGGTATTGTCGGTTAAGTTGGTGACACAGTCTACCTTTTCCAGAAGGGAGTCGGCAGCCAGAGGGACGTCGGCAGTGGTGGAAATACCCATATCCACAATCTCAAATCCGTAATCTCCTGCAGAGGCCTTATATTCTTCGATGGCGGACAGAGAGTTTACTTCGCTGGTGGTGAACATGATGCCGATGACCTTTGCATCCGGCAGCATGGTACGAATCATCTGAAGCTGCTGTGTAACAGGAAGCTTATCGCTGGTTCCGGTGATTTCTCCCACCGGGGTGCCGTCTTCATTGGCAAGTTCGGCGGCTACAGGGTCTGTCACTGCGGTATAGATGACGGGAATATTCTGTTTTCTGCCGATTCCGTAAGCGCTCTGCGCCATGGGAGTGGCGATACCGCAGATTAAATCTACCTTCTGGGAGGCAAAATTGGTGACAATCTGGCTGGCGATACCGCCGTCGGCCTGGGAGTTCTCATAGAGAACGGTCAGATTCTGTCCCTCGACGATTCCCTCTTCTGCAAGTCCTTGAAGGAATCCTTCACGGCAGTTGTCCAGGGAGCCGTGGGCGGCAAATTGACCGATGCCGATGGTGTAGGATTTACCGTCAGAAGCCGCAGATGCGCTGTCAGCAGAGGTTTCTGATTGAGAAGCCGCAGTCTCAGCGGAAGCGCTGCTGTCTTTTGCGGTGTCAACAGAAACCGTCTCAGGGGCTTTGGAGCCCTCTGTCTGCCCGGAACCGGAAGTGCCGGAGCAGCCGGCGAGAAGGGAAACAGCCATAGCGGCAAGGATTAAAGTTTTCATCGTTTTTTTCATAATTGATATCCTCCATTCATTTTGTAGAGCACTCTTGTAAGTGTTCTTATGATAAGTCAAAACGGTTGAAAGCAAAGGTTTGGAATGAGGATGAATGATTGTGGCAAAGGGATAAATAAAAACATAAAAAAATCTCAAGTATACAGTTTATTCTGTATGCTTGAGACGAAATTATCCGCGGTGCCACTCAAATTGACCTTAGGTCCTCTTTTCATATACCAACATATATGCCGCTTTGGTAACGGATGCGGAGACCGTCGATCCCTACTGACATGAAAATACGTTCAGGACCGCCCTCAAAAGTCCATTCGGCAATTCTCTTCATATCGCATTCACACCAGCAGCGACTCTCTGAAATGGGAAAGAAAAGCTTACTCCTCTTTTTCAACGGTTTGATTTATTGGTATGTATCTTAATACAGAAAGAGTTATTTGTCAATGGAAATTTTTGATTCAAGAAATAGCTCTTCTCCATACGGAAGGGCAGGAAGCCGGGAATCTTCCGTTCCCACCCTTTAAAGAGGGCTTAATCTCTTTCACCGACTATGCCCATTTTATACAATATGGGTATTCATAACTGTATGCTTTTTCCATTGTTTCCTTCCGTACAAAAAGAAATTCCAATGTCAGAGTTTCTGATGTCACAATATTTCTTCCAATGTACAGAGCAAATCCCCCGGTCCGTGTCCGGCCGTCCCCTCTGTCCAAATCCGGTCTTGATACGGGAATGGTTAAAAAATCCCAGCGTTTATCATCATTTCCCTTTACCGTAACCATTAACAGATTTCCTTCCGCCTCTCTATTTTCCACGCGGTACCACCCGCGGATCATCAGACCTGCTTCTGTAGCTTCCAATTCCTCCAGCATAACTTTCATAGATATATTTTGGGCAGTAACAGATGCAAAGCCTTTTTCCCATAAAAAAGCGTCTGCTCTGCGCCTGCACAGCATCTGCAGCTTGTCCATATAGCATTCTTCGGGATGCTCCGTATCTGCAATGGAAAATGTCTCTTTGGTCACATTTAGCGTACAGATTCCCGACGGATGGAATCTCAAAAAGAAGAACTCCGGATGCATGCAGAATTTCACTTCCTCCATCTGGCTTTGCCACGCCTTCTGTGCTCCGGTTTCTGTCCTCTGAAAAAATGATGTTTCATCTTCTGGCTCTTCTGCCCTAAGCTCCGCCTTGGAATGGATATCCATAATAACAGGCAGACCTGTTTTTTCCAGTGCTTTCTCCATCTTTCTGCATTCTTCCGGCTCCATCAGCTGTTCCCGGTTCCATGCCATATTCTCATACGAACTGATATACGGAGTCCGCAGTTCATGCTGGCTGGCATAAAGCTTTTCCCGGCAGAAACCAACGATATCCAGGATTTCATCCTGATTTATCTTTAAAATCATCGTGATAAAACGAAGTTCCGGCTTATATCCTCTGATTACAGGATACAGGGATGCCAATGCGTTTAAATTATTTTGAAACACAGGAAAATGTTTGGATGAAGAAATTTCTTCATGACGTTCCGGCTTTAGTGTCTCAATGGAGATGTTGATATGATGCAGATTTGTGCTGAGCATTCTTTTCAGCTTCTCCAAGTCCCAGGGCCGGCACAGGTTCGTAGTAAAAAATGCCTTTTTTCTTGCCTCTACGGGAAGCATCTCCAAAATTTCCAAAAAGTAGGGAGAAAGAGATGGTTCATACAGACAGGAAAGATAAAATCCAGTTCCCCCATCCCCTGCATCTTTCGTCATAGGAAGAATAGGAAGAACTTTGGAAAACAGTTCCTTCGTCATATAGAAATGCTGCGGCTCAAATACATTGAAACAGAACCTGCATCGCAGATTGCATGTGTTATTAATATCAAGATTCACCGCATCATATTGAAGGGAACCGTAATTGGGGATAAGCACCCATTTTCCATTCTTTTTCCATGGACGGAATCTTTTGAAATAGCGGATTCTCAGTAAAATTTTTTCCTTTAGCTGTCTGTCTTTTCTTTTCAGCATAACGAAGCCCTGTCCTCTTTCTCTTTTACTCTTCCCTGTTTCTTTGCTGATACCAAGCAATTCTTATTTTAGATATTATCATACTGAAAAAAATCTTTAATGTCAATGGAGGGAGAAGAGGCGGCAGCTGTTTATGTGAGATGCCGCTTATCCTTTTTTAATAAAGTTATAGCAAGTTTGCCGTTGAAAATTTATAGCAAATTTGTTATAATACTTTTAGAGAGGAAAATAGTATGTATGAAATTGAATTTTATGAAGATAAAAATGGAAAG
>CAYWRB010000215.1:0-5354 GCA_964460025.1 uncultured Hungatella sp. | reverse complement strand
AACCAGGAAAGGAGGTACACTCATGGAAGTCAGTACATTAATCAGAAAGATTCACATGGAATGTCCGCTATGTGATAAAGTTCACGAAATTGAGGAACGCAAACGCATAGCGACTGTCACCATAAAAGAGGACATTATCGACTATGAAGAGCATTTTTATCTCTGTAGGAACGTTGATGAAGACGAAAATGAATTTGAAAGCGGAGCAATGGCTAACCAAAATCTGCTTAATGCAAGAAATGCATACCGTGTAAAACATGGCCTGCTTACCTCTGATGAAATTGTATCGATCAGAGAAAGTTACGGCCTGTCTCAAGTGGATATGTCCCGTTTACTTGGCTGGGGAGAAGCTACTATCTCACGATACGAGACAAAATTGATTCAAGATGAGGCATATGATACCATGCTTCGCCTGATTAAAGATAATCCACTGCAGGCATTGAACCTTTTAAAGAAAAATGCAGATAAATTTTCGGCCCCAAAAAGGCGGAATATCCGTTCAAAAATCATTGAAAAGCTGGACACCTACGGAAAAGAATACCTTACCAGGCAGGCGCTTGAGAGTGAATATGTTGACTTTTATGAACCATCTGACTCAAACGGCTATACTACCCTGGATATAGATAAAATCGAGACTGTTATCTCATATCTGGCAGCACAGGTTTCCAATCTTTTTAAGGTAAAGCTTATGAAAATGCTGTGGTATGCAGATGCATTGTCATTTAAGAATCATGGACATTCCATAACCGGTCTGGTGTATCTCCATAAAAATATGGGAGCATTGCCAATTGGCCATTATAGCCTTATGAATCTTGAACACTTAAATATAAAGGAAGAGGAAAGCTATAACTATGACGTCATACTGCATGTTTATCCAATGGAACATGCCGATTATACCATTTTAAGTGATGATGAAAAAAATATCCTGGATACCGTTATTGCCAAATTCAAAGCATTCAGTTCCGCCGAAATCGTGAATTACATGCATCAGGAGAATGCTTACAAGAAAACAACTTCCGGTGCAATTATTCCCTTTCGTCTCGCAAAAGAAATCCGTGATTTTTAGTTAAAAAGCCAGTGCAACTCCCGTGGACGGATGGAGCACTGGCTTTTCCACTCTAATTTTTCCCTGCTTTCCGGTATATGATATCTTCTCTTCCCGGCCCGTTGGATACCATGGTAACAGGGCACTGGATTTCTTTTTCGATAAATTCTATATAATCCCGGCATTCTTTCGGAAGTTCTTCATAATTTTTAATTCCGCGGATATTACATTTCCACCCCGGAAGCTTTGTAAGAACAGGTTTTGCCTTCTCCAGTTTTACCGTATTCGGGAAATCCCTGGTGACAGCTCCGTCGATTTCGTATCCGATACAAACCGGAATTTCGTCCAAGTATCCCAGCACATCCAGGACAGTCAACGCCACCTCCGTAGTCCCCTGAATGCGGCATCCATAACGGCTGGCTACGGCATCAAACCACCCTACCCGTCTTGGCCGCCCGGTGGTTGCTCCGAACTCTCCGCCGTCTCCTCCCCGCCGTCTCAGCTCATCTCCTTCTTCTCCAAACAGTTCGCTGACGAAAGCGCCGGCTCCTACGGAGCTGGAGTAAGCCTTCACTACGGTGGTGATATTTTGAATCTCATAGGGTGGAATTCCTGCTCCTACGGCGCCGTAAGCTGCCAGTGTGGAAGAGGAAGTCACCATAGGATAAATGCCGTGGTCAGGGTCTTTTAAGGAGCCCAACTGGCCTTCCAGAAGAATATTCTTCCCCTCTTTGATTGCCTCATGGAGATAGGCGGACACATCGCAGACATAGGGCTCCACCATATCTCTGTATTCTAAAAGGGTTGCATACAGTTCGTCCGGATTGATTAACGGCTTGTGATACAGATGTTCCAGCATCACATTTTTCAGCTCACAGACTCTGTCTGCCTTTTCCCGCAAGGCATCATTGTCAAAAAGCTCACTTACCTGAAAACCAATCTTCGCATATTTATCGGAATAAAAGGGAGCGATTCCGGATTTTGTGGAACCGAAGGATTTGCCGCCCAGACGCTCTTCCTCATAGGTATCAAACAACACATGATACGGCATCAGAATCTGTGCCCTGTCAGAAACCAGAATCTTGGGTTTGGGCACGCCTCTGTCTGTCAAAGCTTTTATCTCATCAACCAGATAGGGAATGTTCAGTGCTACCCCATTGCCGATAATACTGGTGGTATGACCGTAAAATACACCTGACGGCAGAAGATGAAGCGCAAACTTTCCATAGTCATTGACAATGGTGTGGCCTGCGTTGCTGCCGCCCTGAAAACGGATGATGATGTCCGATTCCTTGGCCAGCATATCCGTGATTTTCCCCTTTCCTTCGTCCCCCCAGTTAGCGCCTACAATTGCTCTTACCATTTGTCCGAATCCTCCTTTGGATCACGATTTTTAAACAACATTACTAGAATACACAAAAATCCCCTGTAAGTAAAGTCAAATTTGGTTATGTGTATTATAACTTACGGTTATGTATTAAAATTCTCAGGCAAAATTCTTATTGACAACTGCTTCCATTTACGCTATGATGAAGAAACAAAGGAAAGCCAATCGTTGCAGTATACGGTTGAAACGCTTTCTTCAGTATGTCTCCGTGAGGGAGTAGTAAACGTACGAATTTGTCTGTGCGCAGCAAGTCAACAATCTCGGCTGATACAGTCTGGCTTGCTTTAAATTACGAGACTCATGCATAACTGTCAAGTTATACATGCGGTCTTTTTTTGTGGCCCGGGTATAGCTTAACCGTTATACCTGGGCCATACTACTTTGGAGGCCAATGACATGGACTCCTGCGCCGGGGCACGGCTGCTTCCTTCATCAAATCGCGAAGAGCTTCCCTGCCGGCAGTAAAAAACACGAGAGGAGAGATGTATGATGTTTATTCCAACGTTACTGTTTCTTGTAGGCCTTGTATTTCTCATCAAAGGAGGAGATTGGTTCGTAGACGGCGCCACCGGCATCGCCCACCGTTTCCATCTGCCGGAGATTCTAATCGGCGCCACCGTGGTGTCCATCGGCACTACCCTCCCGGAGGTTATGGTATCCGCCACCTCCGCCTTAAGCGGCCACGGCGAAATCGCATACGGCAATGCCATCGGCTCCATCATCTGCAACACTTCCTTAATTGCCGCCATCACTATCGCCATAAAACCCGGAACCATTGAGCGCCGCACCTTAAAAACTCCTGTGATTTTCTTCTTTGCCGCTGCGGCTTTCTATGTAGGCATTGCCTATACATCCGGATATTTCAGCCGGATTACGGGCTTTCTGCTTTTAGCAATCTTCCTGTTTTATATGACCTACACGGTTCTCCAGATGAAACAGGCTCCTCAAACGGAGGAACTGCAGGAAGTGACCGCCCAAAGTAAGACTCCCATCACCAAAGACCTGCTGCTTCTTGTTGCCGGTGCCGTTCTCATCGCTATGGGCGCCAATCTGCTGGTGGACAACGGAACTCTTATCGCTCAGGCACTTGGCGTTCCGGAATCCGTTATCGCGCTGACCTTCGTAGCTTTGGGTACCTCCCTTCCGGAGCTGGTTACGGCTATCACCTCTCTCATCAAAGGACATGGGGCCCTTTCTCTGGGAAATGTCATAGGCGCCAACCTGTTTAACCTGGTATTGGTCAGCGGAATATCCGTTGCCCTGGCTCCGTTCCATATTCCTCAGAGCGCCTCCATCGCCGGAAAAAATGCTTCTCTTGTTTTGGATATTCCGGTTATGCTGTTTGTCATGGCTTTCATGACCATTCCGGCGCTGATCCGCGGCAAGCTTTCCCGGATTCAGGGAATCCTGCTTTTGATTGTCTACGCCGCCTTTTGTATCATCCAGTTTACCATGGCATAGACCTGCCGCTATATATTAAAAAACAGGAGCTGTAAAAAACGGAATGATTAAAACACCATTTTTTACAGCCCCTGTCTGTCTTTTATCACGATTATTTCTTCCTTAAACCAAAATCTCCGCCTTGACTCCCAGCACTTCCTTATTCGCATCAAGAATGGGCCGGATCACCTCGTCTAAAAATTCCTCCACCTGTTTTGGCGCTCTTCCCACGTACCGCTCAGGCTTCATCACCGCCTGCAGTTCATTCATCGTCAGTCCAAAGGCCGGATCTGCGGCGATAAGCTCCAACAGATTATTGTCAAGCCCCTTCTCCTTCACATTCCGTCCTGCCTCCATGGAAAGCTGCCGGATCCTCTCATGCAGCTCCTGCCGGTCTCCCCCTGCCTTCACCGCATCCATCATAATATTCTCCGTCGCCATAAAGGGCAGCTCCGCCATAAAATGCTTCTCAATAACCTTGGGATACACCACCAGTCCGTCCACCACATTCAGATACAGATCCAGAATCCCGTCCACTGCCAGGAACCCTTCCGGAATGCTTAACCGCTTGTTGGCCGAATCATCCAGCGTCCGCTCAAACCACTGGGTAGAAGCCACCAGCATGGGGTTCATCACATCCGCCATCACATAATCTGCCAGAGACGCCATCCTCTCGCTCCTCATGGGATTTCTCTTATACGCCATGGCAGAAGACCCAATCTGATTCTTCTCAAAAGGCTCCTCCACCTCTTTCAAATGCTGCAGAAGCCGGATGTCATTGGAAAACTTATGGGCGCTCTGTGCAATCCCGGCCAGCACGTTCACCACCCTGGTATCCACTTTCCGAGAATAAGTCTGCCCCGATACCGGATAGCACTCCTTAAATCCCATCTTCTCCGCAATCATCTGATCCGCCTTCCGGCACTTCTCATGATCCCCGTCAAACAGCTCCAGGAAGCTGGCCTGGGTCCCCGTAGTTCCCTTAGACCCCAGAAGCTTCATTCCGGACAGAACATGGTCCAGATCCTCCAGATCCAGACATAGATCCTGCATCCACAGGGTCGCCCTCTTCCCCACCGTCGTAGGCTGGGCCGGCTGGAAATGGGTAAATGCCAGCGTAGGCTGATTCTTATACTTCTCTGCAAACTCCTTAAGCTCCGCCAGAACATTCACCAGCTTCTTTCTCACCAGCTTCAGGGCCTCGGTCATGATAATGATATCCGTGTTATCTCCCACATAACAGGAAGTAGCCCCCAAATGGATAATCCCTTTGGCCTTCGGACACTGCTGCCCGTAGGCGTACACATGGGACATCACGTCATGGCGCACCAGACGCTCCCTTTCCCTTGCCACCTCGTAGTTAATATCATCCTGAAACTCTATAAGCTCATCAATCTGTTCCTGGGTAATCGGAAGTCCCAGTTCCTTTTCCGTCTCCGCCAAAGCAATCCACAGCCTTCTCCAGGTACGGAATTTCTTGTC
>CAYWRB010000214.1:0-5364 GCA_964460025.1 uncultured Hungatella sp. | reverse complement strand
GTGGTTTTAGGGTTTATCCCGTTATTTATGAGGGGAGTCCCCCATGCCTATTCTGAATTTCACCTGTCAGGAGTTCACTATCTAACCGTATCTTGTGTGCTGGTACCGGCCCTTTCTGTTATATTTTTCCTTCAGGGAGGAAGCAGACATTCTTATAGGAATGTTCTGATACTTTTTATGACTCTCATAGCCTTTTTTATCCCCATTTTATGTGTATCCAGGTTCCAGCTGATATTTGCAGCAGTATTGGCGGTATTTACCTACTGTGCTTATCAGAAGCGAGTGGAGCCGTGGCTGGTTGGGGTGGTTGTAGCGGTTTTGATTCCATTATATCTTGTGCTGACCATAGCAAGAAGCCATGATGCCGCGTATTTAAACGGAATATTCGAGATGAAGAACAGCAGTATGCCTATTTTTATCTCTCAGCCATATATATATATTGCCAACAATTATGAGAATTTTAATTGTCTGGTAGAGGCGCTTCCGGCGCATACCTGGGGAATCCGCAGTTTATTTCCGGTGTGGGCTCTCACAGGTCTTAAGTTTGTGTTTCCTTATCTGATCAGTTTTCCGATCTATGTAAATAAAGAGGAGCTGACTACGTTAACCATGTTTTATGATGCTTACTATGATTTTGGCGTTGGAGGCGTAGTGGTATTGGCCTGTGTTTTAGGGGCGGTATGTTTCTTCCTGGTGGAGAGACTGAAAGAAATAAAGAATCCGCTGGGGTATCTGGTGTATGGACAGATGGCCATCTATATGATGCTTTCATTTTTTACCACATGGTTCAGCAATCCTACTACGTGGTTTTACTTGGCGGTTACCTTGTGCATGGCCGTCTATTGTGGGATGAGCAGGCGATGAGGGGACAATCATAGTTGATTTTGTGTGGAGGTAATGTATGATATCAGAAAGAATGAAGCCTTTAGTCGAGAACAATTCGGCAATCCGAATGATGTTTGAGGAAGGAAAGAGGATGGCAGGAATCTATGGGGCGGAGAATGTATATGACTTCAGCCTGGGAAACCCTAATGTTCCGGCTCCGGAGGCAGTGAAGGAAGCCATAACGGATGTGCTGGATGAGGAGCCGTCTACCTTTGTTCATGGATATATGAACAACGCAGGGTATGAGGATGTGAGAGGCG
Source organism: uncultured Hungatella sp. (assembly GCA_964460025.1). Taxonomy (GTDB): domain Bacteria; phylum Bacillota; class Clostridia; order Lachnospirales; family Lachnospiraceae; genus UBA3402. Next base: position 4,219 of record CAYWRB010000214.1, on the reverse strand, counting down.
CTATCGCCGATTCTCTCAATCAGCGGTTTGGGACTGACTTCCATCAAAATAACGTGCTGATGACCGTTGGAGCGGCCAGCGGCATGAATGTGATTCTCAAGACGTTGCTGAATCCTCAGGATCAGGTGATTGTGTTTGCTCCTTATTTTTTGGAGTATCGTGCTTATGTGCAGAACTATGACGGACAGTTGGTTGTGGTTCCCCCCAATACCAGGGATTTTCAGCCTGACATGGAGGAATTTGAAAAAAGGATAACCGGTAGAACAAAGGCAGTGATTATCAATACGCCTAACAATCCTACGGGCGTGGTGTACTCAAAAGAGACGCTGGAAAGGATCAGTGAGATTCTTGAGAGAAAGCAAAAGGAACTGGGGACCGCAATAGTCCTGATTTCTGATGAGCCGTACAGGGAACTGGCTTATGATGGTGTGGAGGTCCCATATGTAACTGGCTTTTATGACAATACGGTGGTCTGCTATTCCTACAGTAAATCCTTGTCGCTGCCGGGGGAGAGGATTGGATATCTGCTGATCCCTGACCAGCTAGAGGACAGTGCCCGGGTGTTTCAGGCAGCAGCCATAGCCAACCGGGTGCTGGGGTGTGTCAATGCCCCTTCCCTGATGCAGAGGGTGATCAAACGGTGTCTGAATGCGGCGGTGAATGTGGAGGCTTATGATAAGAACAGAAACCTTCTGTATCATGAACTTACGGAATATGGATTTGAATGTATCAAACCTCAGGGGGCATTCTATCTCTTTGTAAAGTCTCCTGGAGAGGATGAGAAGAAGTTTTGTGACATATGTAAAAACCATCATATTCTGGTGGTGCCGGGAAGTTCTTTTGCGTGTCCCGGATATGTAAGGATTTCTTATTGTGTGTCCTATGAGCAGATTGAGAGATCTCTTCCGGCTTTTCGGAAAGTAGCTAAGGAGTGCGGACTGAAAAAAGGCAGACTTGAATAAGAGGAGCAAAAGGGGTTGAACGTTATGAGACCGTGGGAAAAGAATATTCGTCAGGTGGTTCCCTATGTGCCGGGGGAACAGCCTCAGGGAGACAGGATTATCAAGCTGAATACCAATGAGAATCCATATCCGCCGGCACCGGGGGTTTTGGAGGCTCTGAAACAGATGGACGGAAGGCTGCTCCGTAAATATCCGGATCCGGCTTCCTCCGTGCTGGTGGAGGCTTTGGCAGAGACTTATGGACTTGAAAGCCGGCAGATTTTTGTGGGAGTAGGTTCGGATGATGTGCTGGGGATGGCTTTTTTGACTTTTTTTAATTCCGAAAAACCGGTTTTGTTTCCGGATATTACCTATTCTTTTTATCCGGTCTGGGCGGATCTGTTTAAGATTCCTTATAAAACACCGGAATTAGATGACAATTTCTGCATAAGGCCTGAGGATTATTACCAGGAAAACGGAGGCGTCGTCTTCCCAAATCCCAATGCGCCTACGGGAATCTATCTGCCTTTACAACAGGTGGAGGATATTCTGGTTCATAATCAGGACGTGGTGGTGATTGTGGATGAAGCGTATATTGATTTTGGCGGAGAGTCTGCCAGAACACTTTTAGATAAATATGAAAATCTGCTGGTGGTGGGCACATTCAGCAAATCACGGTCCATGGCGGGAATAAGAATCGGATATGCTTTTGGGGCCCCATCCCTGATCCGGGCCATGGAGAATGTAAAATATTCTTATAATTCCTATACCATGAATCTTCCATCCATTCTTCTGGGGACGGAAGCTTTAAAGGATAGGGAGTATTTCAGCCGGACAGTGAAAAAGATTGTTGATACCAGGGAGGAGGCAAAAGCCCGGTTTCAGCAGTTAGGGTTTCATTGTCTGGATTCCAGTGCCAATTTTCTGTTTATTACTCACCGGAAGGCAGGGGCCAAGGAGATTTTGCAGGCGCTGCGAAACAAGCAGATTTATGTCCGGCATTTTGATGTCCCCAGATTGTCTGATTACCTGAGAGTAACCATAGGTACAAAGGAGGAGATGGAGGCTGTGTATGATTGCTTGTCCTCTTATCTCGTAAGAATCTAAAACCGGTGGTATCATATGGAAGATAGAAAACGTATTTTAAGGATTTGTTTAAATATTTTGATTCCGGTGACGATCATTGCTGTGGTCTGTACGCTGGGACCCTGGCTTCTTCGATTTTTTATGCCCTTTGTGATCGGATGGTGTATTGCTATGATTGCCAATCCCCTGGTGCGCTTTTTGGAGAAGCGTCTGAAGCTGGTACGAAGGCACAGTTCGGTGCTGATTGTGATTCTGGTTTTGGCGGCGGTCATCAGTATGGTATATTTTCTCATCTCCAGGCTGTTTTTGGAGATGGCAGGGCTGATAGAGGATCTGCCTTTGCTGTATCAGGCCGGAAAGGAAGAGGTAGAAAGTGCGCTTTTGACATTGTCAAGGATCTTTGAACGGCTTCCTGACAGTGTCCGCAGTACCATCACTCGTTTTAACGAAAATCTGGGTCAGGTGGCAGGAGATCTGGTGTCAAAGATTGCGTTTCCCACGGTGACAGTAGCGGGAAACGTGGCCAGAGGAATTCCGGCGGCCATGGTCAATTCCATTGTCGTGGTTTTTTCTTCCTATTTTTTTATTGTGGAGAGGGAAGAGATTCTTGCGCTGATGCACCAGATCCTGCCCAAGGCAGTTCAGGAATATTTTAATTTTTTGAAGAAAGACATGAAACGCCTGATCGGCGGGTATTTCCTGGCTCAGTTCAGGATTATGTTTGTGGTGGCGGTGATCTTGGCCATAGGGTTTCTGGTTTTGGGGGTAAATTATGGATTGATTCTGGCGGCGCTCATTGCTTTTTTGGATTTTCTGCCTTTGTTTGGCACCGGAACAGCGTTGTTTCCCTGGGCATTGGTGAAGCTTTTATCCGGGGAATGGGCATTTGCCATAGGACTTATTCTGCTGTATGTTTTGACTCAGGCAGTACGGCAGATCATTCAGCCTAAAATCGTAGGGGACTCCATGGGGCTTCCCCCATTTGCCACCTTGTTTTTCTTGTATCTGGGGTTTAAGCTCCATGGGATTTCCGGTATGATTCTGGCGGTTCCTCTAGGGATTCTGGCAGTGAATTTGTATGAGTTCGGAGTATTTGACTCTCTCATAACCAACGTGAAGCTGCTGGCCGAGGAGATCAATCGTTTTCGGAGAGAAGGGTAGCAATAGAAGCTGTGCCATTACCGGTCAGAATTATTCATCAGTGTTTTCATGACAAAGGAATAGATTTCCTGGCTTCTCTGTTCCCAGTGGCTGCACATGGATTCGGCCTGTTCCCGGTCCGGTACGGACAGGCTTAAATCCATAAGGACCGTTTTCCCCTCCCGTATCTCACAGTGAACCATGTAATCCTGATTGGTAGATTTGTAATAATCGGATATCATACCGGCTTCGTTGCGGATGCGGAATTGATTTTCTTTTAAATATTGATCCATGTCCTCCACAATGGCGGGGGAAATGTTCTTGCCGAAAAATTCCAGGGTCTCTTCCCCTTCTTTCGTAATCTCGTAGCGGGTGGTACTGTGATTGGCATGCTTTCTGATCAGCCCGGATTCCAGAAGTTCATTGAGCACCTGCTGGAGTGTGAAATAAGGGGCATACTCATGCTTAAGGAAGAAATCCGTAAGCTGGGAGTTGGTCAGCGGAATATTTACCCTTTTTAACATGTATAGATTCATTAATTTGTATAAAGTCTTTGGTTCGGTCAACATATCGGTACTCCGGATCGTAACATATTTTTTATATCATACCAACTTTAGGATAGTAAATCAAGGGAAAATGTGATAGAATTATAAAATAGCAGGGCTTGCCCGGAGAGAATGAGATTGCGATTTAAACAAAACAAACGATACAAGGTGAAAGAAACATGAGAGAGCGGATAAACCGCCTGGCAAAAGGCATTGTAGATATGGAGAAGCCGGCGCTTACGATTCAGCCGGAAAGGTTTGATGAAGAGATTCAGGCCGGGGAATTGACTAGAAAAGAATTATTTATAACCAGTGACAATAGCCTGAACAGTAAGGGTCTGGTATATTCTTCCAATTCTCGTGTGAAAGTGTTGAACGGTTCTTTTGGAGGATTGAGAAATCATATAGGTTATGAGGTTAACAGCAGATATCTGGAATATGGGGATGTGATAGAGGGAACTTTTTATCTGGTTACCAATGCAGGAGAAAAAGAGGTTCCTTATTCTT
>CAYWRB010000213.1:0-5390 GCA_964460025.1 uncultured Hungatella sp. | reverse complement strand
TGTGAAGACCATGTATTATCTGGATGTGAATTTCTACCGGTATTTTATCGGCAGGGAAGATCAGTCGGTGAATGAACAGGTGATGATCGGACGGATCGATCAGCAGATTCAGGTTACAAAGCTGATGGTTGATTATTACAATCAGAGTAAGATACAGAGTTGGAAGCTGCGTTACTATATGATACGTTATCTGGAGATCATGATGGTAATCTCCTCCATTCTTGCCATACGTTCCGGGACAGACGAGAACATGAAGAAGAAAAAGGAATTGTGGCAGTATGTGAAGAAGAAAAATATGCTGCTCTTTCTCCGTCTGCGGTTCGGATTCCTGGGACAGGGAATGAACCTGCCGGGAAAAAGCGGGCGGCAGGTATCCATTGCAGGTTATAAGATCAGCCAGAAATTTTTCGGATTTAACTAGAACTAGAAGCTCTAGGAGGGGGTCTGGCAGACATAGGTCAGCAAAAGCCGGATATAGCGGTTCAGAGTCTGAGAATTCTCAAACAGGGCCGGAGCGTATTCCACATAGGTTATTTTATCGCGGTACTGTTTTTTCAGGGCTGGTTCCCATATGGGGGCCGGCTGAGGAAGGAACAGGCCGCTTTTTTTGGTGTAACAGGTCTGGGCGGTGGCCTTTTTCCGGGCGGACTGGTTCACATATTCGCCGATGCTTTTGTGAATAGCGGTGTCTTCATAGATCAGGTAATAGTAATCTTTGTAGTCAGGATAAAAATATTTCAGTGTCCCTTCATAAAGAGGGATGGTCAGGTGAAGATGCCGGTCCTTGGCTTCTATGGAACATAAATCGGAGGCTGCGCGGAAAGGAACGGGGATCTCATAAGGGCTTTGTAACGACAGATGCAGGGCAGGAGAGGCATTTTCTTTGCCGCCGGATGAGCTCTCGGGGAAAGAATCTATGGTGTTTTCTATAGAAACTTTCTCCAGTTGAAAATCGTGCTCCAGGAAATCCGTGTAGTTCAGGATCGGAAGAATCAGGGGCATGCCTTCTAAGTCTTCCCGATTATGCAGCATCAGCTTGTCATACAGAGAATCTTCGCGAGTCACAAGATAATCCTGGTAGACCTGGATCAGCTCCCCGCCGGAATAGGTGTCTTCCCGGTTGATTCCCAGGAAACGTTCCATGGATTTCTGCTTCAGATTTTCCAGGCTTAACAGTTTTCGGTAGGGGCGTATGCGTTTGTAGAGATCAATGCTGGTTACGTGAGAAAAATCCCAGGGCAGGCCCAGGGCGTGGCAGCGTTTTAACAGATAGGGAATGTCAAAACCATCACCGTTGTAATGGATGACAAAGTCAAATGCTTTCAGGAAATGAAAGAAGGCAGTCAACACGGCTTCCTCAGAGTCCTTCGTGTCGGCAAACCATTGGATGAGATGCCAGGAGCCATTTCGGTGATAGGTGCAGCCAATAAGATACAGATTGGAGTGTTCCCCGGACAGGCCGGTGGTCTCGATGTCGAAAAAGAGAAGCTTTTCCAAAGGACCTAAACGGTGTAAGGGATAGGTGTCTGGGAGGCAGATGGATTTTTCTATGGTAAGCATGGCAAAAACTCCTGTTCTTTTGTGAGTACTCTCGGATAGTAGATATTGTAGTGCGGGAAGGGAAGAAAGTCAAATGCAAGGTTTATTGTTGACCCTTGCAAAGGTTTGTGCGGTATGGTATGATAAAGTAGAGAAAAAACTGCGGTGGGGAAGGATGTTTGATCTGTAAATTTGCAAATCTGCCAATCCGCCAATCCGCCGCACAGGAAAGGGACAAGCGGTGATATCTTTTATCAGAGGACCTTTGGTGGAGAAGGAAGAAGACGTGATTGTGGTGGAAGCAGGATCCGTGGGATACAATATCCATGTGCCGCTGTCGCTTTTGGAAGAGCTGCCGCCTCTGGGCAATGAGGTGCGCATCTATACATACCTGCAGGTAAAGGAAGACTCCATGAGCCTCTATGGTTTTGGAAGCCGGCAGGAGCTGAAATTGTTTAAGCAGCTTTTGGGAGTCAACGGCATCGGACCTAAGGGGGCCTTGGGAATTCTATCCGCCATGAGGCCGGATGATCTGCGCTTAGCTGTCATATCAGGGGATGCAAAAGCCATTGCCAAAGCGCCGGGAATCGGGGTGAAGACGGCCCAGAGACTGATTCTGGATCTGAAGGACCGGATTTCGGTGGAGGATATGCTGGGGACGGCAGAGAATGGAACAGAGAAGAACAACGAGACCGGGAAGGCCGGTTTGACAGATTCTGCCGGAAGAGAAGCAGTGGATGCCCTGGTGGCCCTGGGGTATTCTGCCATGGAGGCTGCCAAGGCAGTGCGGAAGGTGGAAGTGACAGAGGAGATGACGGCGGAGGAGGTGCTGAAGGCATCTCTTAAATATCTGGCATTTTAAAGAAAACCACGTTGAGGAAGCTTTATGTGCGGCTAGGAACTGCCATTGAGACGGGAAAATGTAAAATAAAGCGGAATAGAAAATCATATGGAACGACGAATTATTAATACGGATTTGACGGAAGAAGAAAAGACGGTAGAATCTCATCTCAGGCCCCAGGTCTTGAAAGACTATATTGGCCAGGAAAAGTTGAAATCTACCTTGAAGATATATATTGAAGCGGCGAAGAACAGAGGAGACAGTCTGGATCATGTGTTGTTTTATGGTCCGCCGGGACTGGGAAAAACCACTTTGTCCGGCATTATCGCCCATGAGATGGGGGTAAATTTAAAGATTACCTCAGGGCCGGCCATCGAGAAGCCAGGAGAGATGGCGGCGATTTTAAACAACCTTCAGGAGGGAGACGTTCTGTTTGTGGATGAGATCCACAGGCTGAACCGGCAGGTGGAGGAAGTGCTGTATCCGGCCATGGAGGATTTTGCCATTGATATTATGCTGGGGAAAGACTCCAGCGCCCGCTCCATTCGTCTGGAACTTCCCAGGTTTACTCTTGTGGGAGCCACCACCAGAGCAGGGCTTTTGACCGCGCCGCTGCGAGACCGATTCGGAGTGGTACAGAAGCTGGATTTCTATACACCGGAGGAATTGAAGATCATCATTCTGCGTTCCGCCTCCGTGATGGGGGTGGAGATTGAAGAGACAGGGGCCATGGAGTTGGCCAGACGTTCCAGAGGAACTCCCAGACTTGCCAACCGTCTGCTGCGGCGGGTCCGGGACTTTGCCCAGGTAAAGTATAATGGGATTATCACAAAGGAAGTGGCGGATTTTGCCCTGGATATTCTGGACGTGGACCGCCTGGGGTTGGACAATAACGACAGAGCGATTCTGCTGACTATTATACAGAAATTTTCCGGAGGACCGGTGGGATTAGATACCCTTGCGGCGGCATTGGGGGAAGATGCAGGCACATTGGAGGATGTGTATGAGCCGTATCTTCTGATGAACGGCCTGTTAAACCGCACTCCCAGAGGGCGTATGGCTACGGAGTTGGCGTATCATCATTTGGGGTTAGAGTTTTAAATAGAACAGCTTTAGGGGAGCGGAGCTGTTATCGTTAAATTTGTGTTGAAGGGAGAGTAAGACTCATGAATGAGAAGCATTATGCGGAAGTATTGATTGACGGGAAGATCTATACGTTAGGCGGGATCGAGGAGGCCCAGTATCTTCAGAGGGTTGCAGGTTATATTAATGAAAAGACATCTCAGATGAAGCTCCAGGAGGGATTTTCCAAGCAAAGCCAGGAATATCAGGCGGTGATGATCGAGTTAAACATTGCGGACGATTATTTTAAAGAGGTGGATCGGGCTGCAGCCAGCGAAAAGCGCCGGGACGATATGGAGAAGGAGACATACAGCTTAAAGCATGAACTGGTGACAACGCAGATGAAGCTGGAGGATACGGAAAAACGGTTAAAAGAGACAGAGGGGAAGCTTAAGAAAGCGGAGGAGGAGCTTCTGAAGCTGAAGGCTCTTCATACGGCTTCCTCCTATGCGGCCAATATGCAGAATAACAGGAGGCCATAGCAGGCATCCTGTTTTTTGTTTTACGGAAACTGAGATTTTCACAGGCCCCATGCCTTGCTAAAGCGCCGCCATGAATGAAAGGGGCGAGTACATCTATGGAAAGTGGAAAGGAAGGAAAGCAGGATGAGACAACAGGGGACAGAGCTTTTGGCGCCGGCCGGCTCGTTTGAAAGTATGAAGGCAGCCGTGGCGGCCGGTGCGGACGCGGTGTATATTGGCGGAAGCAGATTTGGAGCACGGGCGTATGCGGACAATCCGGATCAGGACAAGATGCTGGAAGCCATTGATTATGCTCATCTTCATGGGATTTCCCTCTATATGACAGTAAATACTCTGGTAAAGGAAAAGGAACTGGATGGGTTGTTGGAGTATCTGGATCCGTATTACCGGCAGGGGCTGGACGGGGTAATCGTACAGGATATGGGGGTTTTGTCTTATATACGGAAGCATTTTCCGGGCCTTCCCATTCATGCCAGCACCCAGATGACCATAACCGGTGTGTATGGGGCAAAGATGCTGGAAAATATGGGTGTGAAACGGGTGGTTCCGGCCAGGGAGCTTTCCTTGGAAGAAATCAGACGGATTCATGAAGAGACAAACATAGAGATTGAGTGTTTTGTCCATGGGGCTCTGTGCTACTGCTATTCCGGCCAGTGTCTTTTAAGCAGCCTGATCGGGGGAAGAAGCGGAAACCGGGGACGGTGCGCCCAGCCCTGTCGTCTGCCTTATGATGTAAAATTGGAGAATGGTTCCCGGACGGGAAAGGATCAGAGATATGTGATGAACTTGAAGGACCTGTGTGTGTTGGATATCCTGCCTGAGCTGCTGGAGGCCGGGATCTATTCCCTGAAGATTGAGGGGCGGATGAAGAGCCCCAGATATACGGCCGGGGTGGTGGAAATTTACCGGAAGTATGTGGAGCGGTATAAGAGATGGGGCAGCGACGGATACCAGGTTGACAGCGAGGATAAAAAACGGCTCTTGGATCTGTTTGACCGTGGAGGCTTGACCGAAGGGTATTATAAAGTCCACAATGGCAGAGATATGGTGGCTTTGAAGGAGAAACCTCCGTTCCGGCAGGGAAACCAGCAGTTGTTTCATTACCTGGATGAAACCTATGTGAATGCAGATGTGAAAGAAGAGGTTACAGGAAAACTGAACGTAAAGGAAGGGGAGGAAATCGTTCTTGACCTTCAGATGGCACGGGGAGAACACATTTTTAAGGCAGAGGTAAAGGGGCCTGTGGTTGAGACGGCCAAGAATCAGCCGGTAAATGAGGAAAGTTTAAAAAAACAGATCGGGAAAACCGGAAACACGCCGTTTCGGTTTGAAAATCTGGAGGTGGAGATAGAAGGTAATGGTTTTCTTCCGGTGCAGGCGCTGAATGAGCTGAGACGGAAGGGGCT